>JALOOY010000211.1 GCA_025454185.1 Thermodesulfobacteriota bacterium | reverse complement strand
AAAGACCTGGGGCAATGATAGGATGAGGTGCAAGTTCAAAATATTGGTGGCTGTTCTGCTGGTGGGGTTCACACTGTCCCTGGCCGGATGGGCGCTGGCCGGGGGGCCGCAGCTTACGGTGCCGGAACCCAGCCATGACTTCGGGGAAGTGGCCGAAGGCGAAGTGGTCAGCCATGAATTCACCCTGCGCAACACCGGTACGGAAGCCCTGCAGATTGCCGACGTCCGTCCCGGCTGAGGGTGCGCCGTGGCCCGGTTCGACCGGGTCGTCCCCCCCGGCGGGGAGGGCAAGGCTGTCTTGAAGGTCGATCTCAAAGGCTATCAGGGTAAGGTCTGGAAGAGTGCCACCGTCATCAGCAACGACACCCGGCAGCCCCAGTTCAACCTGACCCTTACCGGAAACGTCCGGCCTTATATCGAGCTCCGACCGGGTTCTTCGATACAGTTCTCCGCAGCGCGCGGTGCGGAGGAAAAAATAGTGGATCTGCTGGCTGCTGAAAAAGACTTTCGCATACTCCGCATGGAGAACGGTCTGGAAGGCAAGATCCGGATCCAGCTCGAAACCGTGGTCCCGGCCCGGCACTATCGTCTGCGGGTCGCCACGCTGCAGCAGGAGGGAAATTATTACGGGCTGGTCAGGTTTCGAACCGATCATCCCCAGAAACCGGAAATAACGATCAAGGTCAGCGGCCATTTCCCCCAATCTCAGCAAAAATAAGCTATGAGAACTTCCCGACCACAGGGGATGTTTCGGTCATTTGAATTTTTTATATTGCTGTTTGTTTCGGATTTCGGATTTCGGATTTCGGATTTTTATTTTTTATGCACCTCCTCTGCCTGACCCACCTGTTCCATCCGGCCCAAGGTGGGACCGAGACGGCCCTGCTGGAGTTGGCCCGTCAACTGGTCCACAAGGGCTGGCTGGTCACGGTGCTAACCTCCAACCAGGTCCGTCTGGAGGATTTCTCCAAGCCTCAAGCCAATCCGGGGCTGCCGTCGGAGGAGGAAGTGGACGGAATTCGGGTTATCCGTCTGCGCCTTTCCGGGTGGCAGCGGATCGTGCTGGCCAAATTGGGGGCGCTATGCCTGCGGAGCCGGACCCCCGCCGGCCAGGCCCTCTGGTTCATGGCCCATGTGCCCCACCTGCCGGCCATGATCGCCCGGGCCGAAAAACTCCGGCCGGATATCATCTACGCCGTTCCCTTTCCCACCGCCACCCTATACTATGCCTGGCAGGCGGCCCGGCGCCTGGGCCGTCCCTGGGTGATCCAGCCCCATATCCATGAGGCCCAGATGAACGCCTCCCTGCTCGCCATTCTGGACTGGCTGTTTCCCAAGGCCTCGGGGATCGTGACCAACACGGAAGCGGAAAAGACATTCCTGACGTCCCGGGGATTGGAAGCGGCCCGGGTGCGGGTCTTCGGCCAGGGGATTCCGGAAAGATCCCGGCAACCCGGCGACGGAAGGGCTTGGCGCGGCCGTCTGGGGTTGGGCGATCGGCCCCTGGTGTTGTTTCTGGGACGCAAGGTGGAGGGCAAGGGACTGGACTTGCTGCTCGAGGCCCTGCCGCTGGTCCGGGCCCAGGTCCCGGAGGCCGCGCTGCTGCTGGCCGGGCAGACCAGCCCCTATTTCCGGGACCTGATGCAGCGCCGGGTGGCCGACGGGAACGAGCATATCCGTTCCCTGGATGATTTTCCGGAAGAAGACAAAATCGATCTGCTGGCCGCCGCCGACGTGTTGGCCCTACCCTCCGCGGTGGAGAGCTTCGGCGTGGTTTTCCTGGAAGCCTGGGCCCAAAAGAAACCGGTGCTGGGCCTCGCTATTCCAGCCGTGCAGGCTTTGGTTGCCGACGGGCGGGACGGGCTGCTCGTGCCTCCCGGAGACGTCCGGGCCCTGGCCGCGGCCCTGGTGCGCCTGCTGCAAGACCCCGCTTTGCGGTGTTCCCTGGGCGAGGCCGGCGCCGCCAAGGTCCGGGAGCGCTACGAGGCCGGCCAGGTGGCAGCGGGGATGGGGGGGTTTTTCAAGGAACTCATCGAGGAGGGTGGACAGGCAGATGGAAGATAGAAGATGGAAGAGGGAAGAAAAGACCAGAGCCCAGAGATCAGAGGACAGATGACGGAGGACGGAAGACAGATGACGGATGACAGAGGGCGGAGGGAAGAAAAGGCCGGAGATCAGAGGTCAGAGATCAGAGATCGGAGAGCAGATAAGGATGATAATAGATGGAAGAGGGAAGCAACTTCGGGTAACCGGATGGGGAATGATGGAATAATGGAAAGATGGAAGAAAATAGATTGGTAGGGGCGACCCGGATGGTTAGGATGCGCATTTAAATCGACCATCGGCAATCGAAAATCGAAAATTCCATGACCGCTCCCGCCCTGCCCGCCGTCTCCGTCGTCATCTGCACCCTCAACCGGGAGGAGTCGCTGATTCGGGTCCTGCGCCTGCTCAGGGATCAGACGGTGCGGCCCCTGGAGGTCCTGGTCATCGACCAGAGTACCCGGCCGGTGCCTAAGTTTTTGGCCTATCTCCGCAATGAGAGGCAGGATACCCGACGCCTGACCCTGGCCCCGCCTTCCACTACCGCGGCCCGCAACCTTTCGATCCGGGAGGTCCGGGGGGAGGTGGTCCTTTACCTGGATGACGATGTGCTGTTTCACCCCGAATTGATCGAGCGCCATCTGCAAAACTTTTCCGATCCGACGGTCGGGGCCGTGTCCGGCAAGGTCATGTACGACGGGGCCGAAGAGAACGACGAACCCTGGGCCGCCCGTCTGACAGCCAGCGGGGCTTATCTCCGTAACTTTACCACCACCTGGCGCGGCGAGGTGCCGACCCTGTATGGCTGCAACATGTCGATCCGCACCCGGGTCCTCCGGGAAGTGGGGGATTTCGACCTGAATTACTGGGGGAATTTTTTGTGGGAGGAAGTGGACTACGCCCTGAAGATCCGGGAGAAGGGCTATCGGATCCATTACGAACCCAGGGCCGCGGTCTTTCACGTCATGGTTAAACGGGGCGGCAGCCGGGAGCCGCTGCCGAAGGCCTACCTGGAAAGCACGGTTTTCAACGACTGGTATTTTTTCTTCAAACACATCGCCAGGGGCTACTGGCCCTGCCTGCTTTACCGCCAGAAGCGGGTCTGGCTGGCCTACGGCCGGCTCAACCGCCTGAACCTGCTGCCGCTGCTGAAACAGATCCGGGCGGCCCGCAGCAAGGCCCTGCCCGCCGGCTGAGGGCGCAGGCGGGGCGCCGATGATTATATTTTTTCCCTCTGAATAAAGATCCCCTTGTCCACCTTGGAAAAGAATTCCTGGTAATAATTTCCTTCCATGATCTGCGATACCGTCAGCAGCTTTTTATGGTCGTCGTTGAAAAATTTTATCTGAAAATTCACCCGAACCCGGGTTTGTCGGTCGATGAGGTTTATGGTGGCCGAGGCCTCGATCAGCACGAAATGGGCGTGAATGTGGAATCCGAACCGGCGTTGCATCTCGCTTTTTTCGATTTTTTCCGTGGGGATTTCTTTGGAGGCGGAAATGAGTCCCAATTCGGAGTTGGCGTTGTTGACGATGAAACCATCATCCTGGAGGACATGCAACACCGCCTTCATGACCAGCAGTTGATCCTGGGTATCAAAAGTCCGGGTCTGGATCTGGCGAATTTCCAGTTGGGTCCTTTCCGGCGCTGTCGGGGCGCCCTGGGAAAACCCGGGGCCCGACCAGGTCAAAGCCAGGGCGAGGCAGAAGACCGTGGCGATTATGGCTTTCATGCTTCTCCTTAAAAATGGTTTTTATTCCAACCAAAATAAATTCAAATTTTTTTGGTTAGAATTTGCTGGCGTGATAAGAGAACGATGCCACCTTGCTGTTTTTATCGAAACGGATAACCACGGTCAAGGTCCGCTGGGTGCTGCTGGCGGCGCCCGCCCCGCCGGAATAGCTTCCGCCCACCCCGCCGAGGACCAGGCCGTACGGGGCTACGGCCCCGGCCAGGCCGCCGGCGGCCCCACCGGCCACGCCGCCCCGGTCATAGGAATAGGCCACTTCGCTGGCGACCTTGTCGTAGACCCAGGCCTCCTGGCCTTCCCCGTCCCTGGTCACGATATTGGGGGAACCCAAAGCCCCGGCCACTTCCGCGCCGGACATGCCCACCCGGATTTCCTTCTGGACGATGCCGACCGTCATTTCCCGCTCCTTGGTCGAGGGCAGGGACTGGTGATGTTCGGACGCGGTCCGGCAGCCGGCCAGGATGCCGGCAACACCCATCAAAACAAAAACTATTCGCCATGGTTTGTAAGACATAAGCCCCTCCCGTTGGTTCTAAAAAATTAAGACGAACATCCAACATCGAACGTCCATCGTCTGTGGCCCTAAGGTCTTGTCTTGGGTCGTCATGCCGGACTCGATCCGGCATCCAGGTAACGGGCACTATCCTGTCCCGCCCCGGCGGTTCTCGCCAACTATTGCGTTTTTAAAAATTATAAATCTTTTTCTTGTATCAGTCATTCAATTTTTGTCGGAAGGCTTGTTGGGATATCCGGCGAGCAACTGTTCGAAAAACAGCTTATGGGCCCGGGCAGCGGCCTCGTAGGAGAACTTGGCCGCGAAGTCCCGACCGGACCGGCCCAGGCGTTCCCGAAGTTCCGCGGAGGAAAGGAGCTGTTCCAAAGCCTGGGACAGGACCGGGACGGTGTTTTCCTTAAGAACGATCCCCCGGTCGCCGACCAGCTCGGGCATGGCCCCGAGGGGGGTGCAGACCACCGGCTGGCCGCTGAGCATCCCTTCCAGAAGGAAGACCCCCCAGCCTTCTTCTTCCTGGGAGGCCAGGGTCACA
>JALOOY010000210.1 GCA_025454185.1 Thermodesulfobacteriota bacterium | reverse complement strand
AGATCTGGAAGGTTAGGCCCTTGTAAGGCCTTGGATACTTTGGATTTACATCGGAACGTTGAAGTCTATAGACTCTATAGAAATTGTTCCGCAGTATAGGAATGATGGGGTAATGCTCCGGATAGCAATACGCCAATACTTCATCACTCCAATACTCCAATAGCCCATCAGCGAAGGAAGTTCCATGCCCCTCGATAACCAAAAACCGGAAGCCGTCCAGGAGAACGACATCGCCCGGGTCTTCATCCATACCCTGGATTTCGAGGTGACCCGCCATATTTTGAACAATGTCCTGGTCAAGCTCTGGGATGCCGTTGATGAACTGACCAAGCTGCGGCCTAAGAAGACCCCCTTTTTTCAGGTGACTATTTTCGGCTCAGCCCGCATCAAGCCCGGCACACCGCCTTACGAGGCCACCAAGGATCTCAGCGCCAAGCTGGCGGCCATGGGCTGCCATATCATTACCGGGGGCGGGCCGGGGCTGATGCGGGCCGCCAACGAGGGGGCCCATCTGGGCGCCCCGGACCATCCGGAGCGCTCGGTGGGAATTCGGGTGGATCTGCCTTTCGAGCAGGAGACCAACGCTTTTGTCGGGGAAGTCTATCAGCACAAAAGTTTCTTTTCCCGGCTCCATCACTTTATTCTGCGCTCCAACGCCTATATCGTTACCCCCGGCGGGATCGGCACGACCCTGGAGCTCATGATGGTCTGGCAGCTCCTGCAGGTGCGGAAGCTCTACGACACCCCGATTCTGCTGGTGGGGAAAATGTGGACCGATCTCCTGGAATGGGCCAGGTCAAACATGGTCGACTCGGGACACGGTTTGGCCGACGCGATGGACATGAACATCCCCCAGTGCGTAGATTGCCTGGATGATGCGGTGGCGGTCATCCGGAGGCATTACGAGCGCTGGGAGCGGGAAGAGGAGTTGCCGGAGGCGTCGATCGTTTAGATTCTTACAGCCATTGTGCTGAGAATTTATTGCTAACAATGGCTGTCAAATTCTATTAGATAAAACCACGGCTTTATTTAATAATGAACGCAGCTAAGAAAAATTGAAAAGGAGCACAGCATGCCCGTTGCCGATTATCAAACCTATTGTAAAATGCTGGACCGGGCCCGGGAAGGGCACTTTGCCTATCCGGCCATCAATGTCACCTCTCTGACCACGGCCAACGCCGTCTTGAAAGGGCTGGCCGAAAGCCGCAGCGACGGTATCATCCAGGTATCAACCGGCGGGGCGGCCTTTGCCTCCGGAACCTCGGTCAAGGACATGGTCCTGGGGGCCATTTCCATCGCCGAACACGTGCACCGGGCCGCCGAACGCTATCCGGTCTACGTGGCCCTGCACACCGATCACTGCCAGGCCGACAAGCTCGAGCAGTATGTGTTGCCGCTGGTGGAAGAGACCGAACGGCGCCGGGCCGCCGGAAGGCCCAACCTGTTCAGCAGCCACATGTTCGACGGCAGCGCCCTGCCGCTGAAAGAAAACCTGGACCTGGCCGTCCAGCTCCTGGAGCGGTTTCAGCGTAACGACCTGATCCTGGAGATCGAAGCCGGCGTGGTCGGCGGGGAGGAGGACGGCGTCAAGGCCGAGGCCTCGGCCAAGCTCTACACCACGCCCGAGGACACGCTGGAGGTGGCCCGGCGCCTGGGGGCCGCGGCCAAATCCCACTATCTACTGGCCGCCACTTTCGGCAACGTGCACGGCGTGTACAAGCCCGGGGCCGTCAAGCTGAAACCCGCCATCCTGCGGGACTGCCAGGAGGCGGCGGTGAAGCAATATGGAGAGCTCGCCCGCTTCTACCTCGTCTTCCACGGCGGGTCGGGATCGGAACTGGCCGACATCCACGAAGCCCTGGACTATGGCGTGGTCAAGATGAATGTCGACACCGACACCCAGTATGCCTTCACCCGGGCCGTGGTCCACCACATGTTCCGCCACTATAACGAGGTCTTGAAGGTGGACGGAGAAGTGGGGAATAAAAAGGCCTACGACCCCCGGCAGTACCTGGGCGAGGCGGAAGCGGCCATGGCGGAGAGGGTGAAAAAGGCGGTGGAGGATTTGCGGGCAACAGGAACTACAATGTTTAAAGCCTAAGGAAGCGGGGTTAAATCCGAAACAAATTCGAATGATCGAATATCAAAATTCGAAACTTTATTTTCCTGCAAGGTTTAATACGAAGTTTAACTTTGAAACCATCAAGAGGAATCAGAAATGAATTCAGAGCTTGACTTTTCCATCGATCGCCTCGGCGCCTGCCGGTTTCCCTCTCCCATGGCCTGGAGCGGGTTTGTTTCCGAAGAGGAGACCATCCTGTACCACAACGACTGGTCTGAGGTTAAGCAGATACTGGCTGCGGGAAAGGAGCCGCCGGTCATGGAGGTGGCCGGTCCGCGGGAACGGATATTTTTTGAGCCGTCCCGGCTCAAAGCCGGCATCGTCACCTGCGGCGGACTTTGCCCCGGCCTGAACAACGTAATCCGGGCCGCCGTGCTGAGCCTCTATCATCATTACGGCGTGAAGACCATCTATGGTTTTCGCTATGGATACGAGGGACTAAGCCGCCGCTACGGGCATGTCCCACTGGAATTGACTCCGGAGGGGGTCGGTGAGATCCACGAGTTGGGCGGAACGATTCTGGGCTCTTCCCGTGGTCCCCAGGACCCGGCCGACATGGTGGACACCCTGGAGCGGATGAAGATAGGCCTCCTTTTTACCATCGGCGGTGACGGGACCCTGCGCGGGGCCCAGGCCATCCACCAGGAGGCCGCCCGCCGGGGCCGGCCCCTGGCCGTCGTCGGCATCCCCAAGACGATCGACAACGACATTTCCTATATTCAAACCACCTTCGGCTTCGAAACGGCCGTAGCCGAGGCCAAGCGGTCCACCAACGGCGCCCACAGCGAGGCCATCGGGGCCCGCAACGGCATCGGCCTGGTGAAGCTCATGGGTCGTGACTCCGGTTTCATCGCCGCCTATTCGGTCCTGGTGGACAACCAGGTCAACTTTTGCCTGGTGCCGGAGGTGCCTTTTAGCCTGGAAGCTTTTCTCCAGGCCTTAAAGCAGCGACTGCAGCGGCGGGGGCATGCCGTCATTGTGGTGGCCGAAGGGGCCGGCCAGGATCTGCTGGCCGGGACCGGGGAACGGGACGCCTCGGGCAACCTGAAACACGGAGACATCGGACTTTTTCTGAGGGACCGCATCAAGGCCTATTTCCAGGAGAACCGGATCGATATCAACCTCAAATACATCGATCCCAGCTATACCATACGCAGTCAGCCGGCCAATCCCCGGGATTCGGCCTTCTGTCTGCTGCTGGCCCACAACGCCGTCCATGCCGGCCTGGCCGGCCGGACCAACATGGTGGTGGGGTTTTGGAACAACACCTTTACTCATGTGCCGATCTCGCTGGCGGTTGCCTCACGGAAGAAGATCGATCCCCGGGGACGGCTCTGGAACAGTGTCGTGGCCTCCACCGGGCAGCCCCTGGACCTGAAATCCAACCCGGCGCCTGGTACCCGGACGTAACCGGAGCCAAAGAATGAGCCGGGGCCTTTATCTCCTCAGCAGCGAACCGCGCAGCGGCAAGACGCTGACGGCCGTCGGGCTCATGGAGACCCTCTCGACCCGAATCCCTAAACTGGCCGTCTTTCGGCCCGTGGTGGCGGAGGGGTCCGACCGGGACCCTCTGCTGGCTTTTGCTGCCGATCGCTATGGATTTCCTTTTTCCTACGAGGCCCTTTACGGGGTGAATCATCGAAGGGCGCTGGACCTAATCAATGCTCCGGGCACTCGGGAGGAACTGGTTGGCCTGATCCTGGAAAAGTTCAAAGACCTGGAAGCCCGGTGCGATTTTATTCTGGTGGTAGGGACAGGGTACCGGAGTGACTCGCTCATCCTGGAGTTTGATTTTAACGCCGATCTGGCCAATCACCTGGGGGTGGCGGTCCTGCCGGTGGTGAACGGCTGGGGTAAACCCCGGGAGCGTATTGAAAATGCCGTCCAGGGGTTGGTGGAAACCCTGAAGGAAAAGCGCAGCGATCTGCTGGCCCTGGTGGTCAACCGAGTCAATCCCGAAGATCGGGACGAATTTCAAAAAATCCTTAACCGGGTCGATGAGGGGAGCTTCCCTGTCTTCGTCCTGCCGGAGCACCCCCTTCTGGAGAAGCCCACCATTCGTGATATCGCCCGGAACTTGAAAGCCAAACGGATAAGCGGTGATCCGGAGGCCGGCGACGGGCTGGTCCAGGAATTTAAGGTGGCGGCCATGGAACTGCCGCACTTTCTCGACCGCCTGGTGGATGGCAGCCTGGTCATTGCTCCCGGAGATCGTTCCGACATTATCCTGGGCACGCTGGCCGCCGACCAGTCCCCGTCCTTTCCCCGGATCGCCGGACTCCTGCTTTGCGGAGGTCTGGAACCGGCATCCCAGGTCATGCGGCTGATCGACAACCCGGCCATGACCCACCTGCCGGTGCTGACCGTGGAAACCGATACCTTTATCACCGCCCTGGAGGCCAGCCGGGTGGAACCGGGACCGGTTACCGAGGACCGGCGTAAGCTGGCCGCCGCCGCCGGGCTGGTCGAATCCTTTGTCGATGTGCCCTCCCTGCTGGGGCGCGTCGCCGTAGCCCGGCCGGATCGAATCACACCGCTGATGTTTCAACATGAACTGCTGGAAAGGGCCCGACGGGAAACCCGGCATATTGTATTGCCGGAAGGCCAGGAGGAGCGTATTCTCCGGGCCGCGGAAATTATCCTCTTGCGGAAAGTCTGCCGTCTGACGCTGCTGGGGAAGGTCGAGGCCGTGCAGCAGAAGATCGCCGCCCTGGGACTTGCTCAGCCAGACGTGCCGAGCATCGATCCGACTGTCTCGGAACTGCGGCGGGGATTTGCCGCAGTCTACCTGGAGGCCCGCAAGCATAAGGGGATCTCCCTGGAAATGGCCTACGATACCCTGGCCGATGTCAGCTATTTCGGCACCATGATGGTCCATCAGGGACTGGCGGAGGGGATGGTCTCCGGGGCCGTGCACACCACCGCCCATACCATCCGCCCGGCCCTGGAGTTCGTGAAGACCCGGCCGGGCTCCCGGGTGGTCTCCGGCATTTTTTTTATGTGCCTGGCCGATCGGGTCCTGGTCTACGGCGACTGTGCCGTCAACCCCGAACCGACGGCCGAGGAACTGGCCGACATTGCAGTCAATTCGGCCCGGACTGCCGCCGCCTTCGGCATCGAACCCCGGGTGGCCATGCTCTCCTACTCCACCGGAGATTCCGGCAAAGGTCCGGAGGTAGACAAGGTGCGGGAGGCCACCCGCCTGGCCCGTTTGCTCGGGCCGGACCTGAGAGTGGAAGGACCCATTCAGTACGACGCGGCCATCGACGCCGAAGTGGCCCGGATAAAAATGCCGCAGAGCGAGGTGGCCGGGCGGGCCACGGTATTTATTTTTCCGGACCTGAACGCCGGCAACAGCGCCTACAAGGCCGTGCAGCGGGCCGCCGGGGCCCTGGCCATCGGTCCCGTTTTGCAGGGCCTGAACAAGCCGGTCAACGATCTCAGCCGGGGGGCCTCGGTGGCGGACATCGTCAACACCATTGCCATCACGGCCATCCAGGCCCAGCAGACTTAAGGGGCGGGACTAAGCGGCATGGGCCTGGAGGATCTTTGGTCTGCGATTAAAGGTTTTTTGTTCCCGGATGAGGAGACGCGGAAAACCGAGGCCGCCCTGGTGGAATCCATCGAGCGTCTGGTGGAACAAGTGTCTCCGGCCATTCGCCATGTCCGAGGATACCGTAAGCGCCTGCAGGACCCGGTCAGGAAAGCTGAAAAATATGTCGCCGATCTGGTCGAGACCATACCCGGGCCCCGGCCTTTGTCGATCGAACCGGGGGGACCGGCCTCCCTGGTAAAGCTGCTGTTCGCCACTACCGATCAATTGGGGAGGCTGTTCAGCGACAGTGACGATCTGACTTCCTTCTTCCAGCGTGAGGCGGCCACCCGGGTCACAGGGCTCTTGACAGCCACTTGCACCGAAAAGACCATTTTCACCAGTGTACATCAGGGTGAAATCATCCGGCGGGACGTGCCCCAAACGGCGGTCGATTTTACGGATCACCGGATCGTGGCTCCGGCCGCGACGGAAGCAGCATGCCGCCAGGCGCTGCGGGAAGGGGGACTGCGGCTCTTGGGTCTCCGGGCCCTGGAGCACCTGACCAACCTGAAAAGTCAGAAAGAAGACCTGACGGAAGAAAGGCATTTGATGGGGATAAAACTGAAAATCCTTAGAGACCACAACCGGAGTCTGGAAGGAATGCTGGAAACCGACCGGGACAGCGTCGCCAAGGCGGTTCGGGTAAGGAAATTGCTGGCCGATGTCGATCTGGAACTGCAAACGGTGACAGCGGCCCTGGGATCTCCCGAGGACTCCCTGAACCATCTCCTGTCCTTTTTGAACAACCCGGAGTTCGTCCTGACCATTCAGCCCCTCTCCCTGCGTCTGAACTGGATGGGGGTCAAGGTGGAAGAAGACTCCGAAGACCCCGGGGTGGAGATCTCCCTGGCCGAAATGGAGTTAATAAACCGTCTGAAAAGGGTCGCCCTGCTGGTATCCGTCGACCGCAAAGAGATAATGGATTGAGCGCTCTTTTAATGAAGCTCCTGGTCATCAACTGCGGCAGTTCCTCCATCAAGTACGAAGTCTTTGAGGGAAAAGACCTGCGCTTGATTGCCGGGGGACTGCTGGAGAAGATCGGGACTGCGGAAGCCCGGCTTGGTCAAAAGCGGAGTCTGGCCGACGGGACCTTCGATTTATCAGAAACAGCGGAACCGGTGGTCGATCACGCCGCCGGGTTCGATCTGATCGGCCGGGTCAACAGTCGGGACCGGATCCTGACCGGGGAAGAAGACCTGTTCGGGATCGGGCACCGGGTGGTGCACGGCGGGGAACGGTTTCAGGAGCCAACGCTGATCACCGGGGAAGTCGTCGCGGCCATTCGGGGGCTCGTCCCGCTGGCGCCGCTGCACAATCCTGCCAATCTGCTCGGCATCGAGGTGC
>JALOOY010000209.1 GCA_025454185.1 Thermodesulfobacteriota bacterium | reverse complement strand
ACGTTCGGGGTCCCCTGCCCGACCACCATCTTTACCTTCGGCATCCTGCTCTTTACCTCCGGCCGGCTGCCCAAAACCGTTTTGGCCATTCCGTTCATCTGGTCGATCATCGGTTTTACCGCTGCGTTGACCCTGGGGATATTGGAGGATATCGGCTTGCTGGTTGCCGGTTTGTTCGGTACAGCGGCTATTGTGATCTGGGATAGAAAGGCCGGGGAGTAATTTGGGGCTTTAAAGATAGGCCTGCCGAATTACCCGGCAGGTTCTAATCCGATTGCCGCAAATGTACGGTGCGCTGCGGAAAGGGGATCTCGATGCCTTCCGCACGGAAACGCTGAAAGATCCGCTTGCGCAGTTCGTGCAGGACCAGGTATTGATCGACGTAATCGGCCACCTGACAGTTCAAAGTAAAATCCAGGGAGCTTTCTCCGAAACCCGGGGAAAAACGAACGAAGGGTTCGGGATCGCGGAGTAGACCTGGGATTTCCCCCAGGGCCTTTTGGGCCTCTGCCAACAGGACCTTTTCCACCCGGTCCGGGTTGCTGGCGTAGCTGGCCGAGACCGGCAGCCGCAGGGCGAAGCTCTTTTCCGGCAGGTGGTAATTGGTGACCACGCTTTGGGCCAGCTTGCTGTTGGGTATGATCACCGTATTGTTGCTCAGGAGCTGGATGCGGGTGGTCCGCCAGGTGATATCCTTGACGGTCCCCTCCTGGCCGCTTTCCAATCGGATGAAATCGCCGACCCGGATGGATTTTTCCATGAGCACGTTGATGCCGGCGAAGATGTTTTCCAAGGTATCCTTGAGGGCCAGACTGACAGCCAGACCGCCTACGCCCAAGGCTGTCAGCAGGGGGGCGATGGATACCCCCAGGAAGGTCAGGGCGATCAAAAAGCCGATGATCCAGAGCAGGCCGTTGATGACCCCGATGGCTAGGCCTGGCGCGGATACGGGCAGGTCGTAACGCCGGATGTAATAGCGAAACAGGAGGCTGGACAGGTGCGTAGCCCCCAGGACCGTAGAAAGGAGCACCACCAGGTAGATCACCTTGGTCACATACTGGGTATAGCGGATGGCCAGTTCCGAAAATTCAATGGCCAAGTGCAGGCTCAAGGCCAGGCAAAGAAAAAGGGAGGGAACCTTGAATGCGCCGATGATCAGATCATCCAGATGATGATCGGTCCGCTTCGCCCAATGGTGCAGGCCCCGCAGGACCAAGGCCCGGACAACCAGCAGCACGACGAGTATGACCAGGAAGGCTAAACCAGGGAAAAGTAATTTGTTGAGGAAGGCAGGCATGGACGACGGGATCTCCGGATACTTGAGAAAAAAGAAGGCTTCTGTATCCATAACGGAAATGATCTCAGACTTCAACAGGTTTATCCGTTTTCCGGGAAAAGGCCGGAAGGGGGGCGATTTCCCCGGACGGCGAGGGGGTGTATTCTAAGGCCTGATGGTTGCCAATAAAGCCTGTTGAGTCACATGGCTGCCGCCATCCGCCGGCCACGTGCCCGGACTTCTGCCACACCGGCACTCAAAGGAATGGCCAAAAGGACTAAAGCCAGGTAGATAACATAATTCCAGCCCCCCCATTGATAGGCCAATCCCGATCCAGTGATGCCCAGCCATCCGCCCACGTAATAAAAAAGTACGTAAAGGGCGTTGGCCCTTCCTTGTCCTTGGGAACATTTCCGGTTCAGAGAACCTACCGCAGCGGCATGGATGGCGAAAAAACCGCTGCAAATCCCCACGAGCCCCGCGATCACGGCGGCTATGGCCGGGGCCAGGGTCAGGGTCAGTGAAATCCCCAAAACGATGGACCCCACCACCAATGTGACGCCGCCTCCGAAGCGGTTGCTGAGCCGACCGCTGACCGGACCCATGAATATGCCTACCACATAGACCAGATAAACCAGGGTCGTCAGCTCCGTCGAAAAACCGAAAAGCGGTTCCTGCAGCCGGAAGGGCAGGTAATTGAAGATGGAGGAGAAAATGGCAAAACTGCCCGCCGCACAGCCATAAAGGGCGACCAAAGGCCAGGAGCGCAACAGTTCCACGAAACCGATCATATCTCCAGCCGTGCGGGCCGGAGCGGTCCGGGTACGCGGCAGCCCTTGCCAGGCCAAAACGGTTGCCAGAAGAATAAAAGAGGCGGCGGATAAAAAGGCATAGCGCCAATGCAGCGGCGGGTGGATCCAGCCTCCCAGCAGCCTCCCCCCCAACCCCCCCAGCACCGTGGCCGATACGTAGGAACCCATAACCACGTTCAAGCGCTCCAGAGGGAGGGTTTTGGCCAGGTAGGCCGCCAGACAAGTAGTCAAGGCCGGGATAAAGAGGCCCTGGAGAAAGCGGGCCGTGATGAGGACCCAAAGATCAGGGGTCAGGGCGCAGATCAGGCCCCCCAGGGCCACCAAAAGACCCCCAGTGAGGATGATGGGCTGGACGGACAGTTTGTCGGCCAGGTAGCCAAAAGGCAGATTGGCCAAGGCTATACCCAGGATGACCGCCGAGACGGTGAAAGAGACCAGCAGCGGATCGGCCCTGAATTCGTACTGTAAAATTGGGAGTACGGGCTGGGTAATATAAATGTTGGTAAAAGAGGCCGTTACCAGGGTGAAAACGATGACTTGCAGCCGAAGATGGGAATTGACCATTAAGCGAAACGGCAGCAACCGCTTCCTGCTATCGCCAGGCATGATCATGGGCCGCCCGGCACCAGGGCTTCAGATTGGCTGACCAGGCGCCTTCCCAGACAACCCAGGCTTCGCTCATGGATAGGTAGCAAGGTACGCCTCGGGCGACCATGGCTTCGGGTATCCAATCGACCGGCAACTGAAAGGCGATCGAACTCATTCCGAAGGCTATCCCAAAAATGATATATTTGTTCGTGTGCAACACCGTATAGGCGTACTGCCACTTATTCGGGCAGTACCACCGGACGTGGGGGAGACCTTCCGCCGAACGGATAAGCAGGTCGACAATATCGCTATGGGCCGATGGATTTTTATCTTGGATGAAAGCCAGAATTTCCCTGTTTGCTTTGGTCTTGAAACGATCGTCCAAATCCCAAGCCATTGGAGAGCTTCCTGAATTTACCCTTAACGCCGGGCCAAGTGCGCCACCGGGGCGTATCGAAAACAGTCGACGGTGTGGTCGTTGACCAGGCCGACCGCCTGCATGAAGGCGTAGCAGATCGTTGAACCGGCGAAGTTGAAGCCCCGCTTCTGGAGATCTTTACTCATCCGGTCCGAAAGCTCGGTCCGCGCCGGGATTTCGACCAGAGATTTCCAGGCGTTTTGCCGGGGCCGGTGATCGACATAATCCCAGAGGAACGAATCCAAGGAACCGAACTCCTCCCGGATAGCTAAAACCCCGCGCGCGTTCCTGACCGCCGCCTCGATTTTTAACCGGTTGCGTACGATGCCGTGGTCGGTCAGCAGGCGCTCCATGTCGGCCCGGGAATAGGCGGCGACCTGCTCTATGTCGAAACCATGGAAGGCACGCCTATAGCCCTCCCTTTTCCGGAGGATCGTCAGCCAGCTCAGGCCGGCCTGGGCGCCCTCGAGGACCAGCATCTCGAATAGTCGCTGGTCGTCGTGCACCGGGACGCCCCACTCTTCATCATGGTAGGCCACATAGAGGGGATCGCTACCGGTCCAGGCGCAACGTTGGTTTAGTTGCATAGGCGGATAAACCCTTTCAGTAGATATCGAAGACCAGGAATTTGACGGGAACGGTCCCGTTCACCAGAGGCACCTGTTTGTTGGGCTTCAGCCCGATTTCTTTTAGGGGTGCCGAGACCGGGGCCAAAATTCCGCAGCGCCAACCTTGGAAGTGCTGTTTGAAGTGGTCGCCCAGTGCACGCATAAAGGCCTGGTCTGGTTCCCTTCCTTCCAGCCGCAGCCCGTAGGGGATGTTGGTGACCAGGAGACCCCTTGCGGCCGGCTTCTCCGTCCGAAAGAAGTCCCGGGTCTCCCAATGGATCAGGTTTTTCAGCCGGGCCTTGTCCGCGGATTTCCGGGTGAGTTCAATGAACCGGGGATCGATATCCGAGGCAAATAGGCCCGCCAGAGGGGGCCGCTCTTCCGCCTGGGCCTGGCTGCGAACGGCCTGCCATAACCCCGGATCGAAATCGAGGAGGTGTTCGAAGCCGAAACTACCTTTTTGGCGATTGATGCCGGGGGCGCGATGGCTGGCCAGTAAAGCCGCTTCCAGGACGATGGTTCCGCTGCCGCACATGGGATCATAGAAGGCGCTGGTCCCGTCGTAGCCGCAGATGGCCAGCAAAGCCGCGGCGAGTGTCTCTTTCAAAGGGGCCGGGTGGCCCTCCAGGCGGAAGCCTCGCCGGTGCAGGCTTTCCCCGGAACTATCGATGCTGACCATGAGCCGCCTGCCGTGGAGGTAGCCCGTTATCCCAATGGCGGCGTTCCTCGAGCTCTGATTGGGCAGGACTTTCCTATGATGCTGAAAGCAGTCGTTGACGGCCTCCCGCAGTTTGCTGCCGATCAGGTGATTGGCCAGGAGACCTTCCTCATGGGCCGCCACCACCTCGATGCCGACGGCCACTTCGGGTGAAAACAGTTCATGAAACCGGATGCGCCGAGCCTTGTCGAATACGATGTTCGGGGAGTGGGCCGGGATTTCCTTGATGATCCGGTAAATCCGGCTGGCCAGCCGAGAACACAAATGAACCCGGTAGTAAACCTCGGCCGCTGCGGAAAAATAAACCACCCGATAGGCGGTCCGAACGTCCTTTCCACCCAGGGCGGAGATTTCGTTGGCCAGGAGACCTGTTAGTTCGTCAGGGCAGGTTGCGTAGAGCTTGTATTCCATCCAATTTGAAAAAATTTCTTTTGCACCCAACTCCTGGTTATTTAACAAAAGGGG
>JALOOY010000208.1 GCA_025454185.1 Thermodesulfobacteriota bacterium | reverse complement strand
GTTTTACGCCAACCCCTGGTTCTGCGCCCTCATGGGCAACGATCAGATCAGCGGGCCCACCGTCAGCCAGGCCTGCGCCACCGGCGCCACCTCCATCTACACCGCCGCGGCCGGCGTCGAGACCGGCATGTACCAAAATGTCCTGGTGGCCACCACGGACCGCTGCTCCAATGGGCCGCACACCATCTGGCCCAATCCCAACGGCCCCGGCGGCCAGGTGATCAGTGAAAACTGGCTCATGGACAACTTCAACCGCGATCCCTACGGGAAGCAGGCCATGGTCCAGACCGCCGAAAACGTGGCTGCCAAATTCGGCGGGGTGACCAAAGAGGAATCGGACGCCATGGCCGTCCGCCGCTACGAACAATATCTGATGAGCCTGGCCAACGACCGGGAATTCCAAAAAGGGTACATGATCCCGGTGGAAATTCAGATTTCCAAGAAAAAGACCCTCCTGGTGGAAACGGACGAGGGGATCTCGGCCTGCACCCCGGAGGGCCTGGCCCCCCTGAAGCCGGTCATCCCCGGCGGCTGTATATCCTTCGGGGCCCAGACCCACCCGGCCGACGGCAACGCGGGCCTGATCGTCACCACCCAGGAAAAGGCCCGGGAATTGAGCCAGGACAAGAACGTTACCATCCAGATCCTGAGCTACGGGTACAATCGGGCCGAAAAGGCCCACATGGCCGCGGCGGTCTCTCCCGCCTCGGAAATGGCCCTGCAACGGGCCGGACTGGCCGTGAAAGACCTGGCCGCCGTCAAGACTCACAATCCCTTTTCGGTGAACGATGTGGTCATGGGCCGGCTGATGAAGATCCCCGATGCCATTTTCAACAACTACGGGAGTTCCATGGTCTTCGGCCACCCCCAGGGGCCGACCGGCACCCGTTGTACCATCGAGCTCATCGAAGAACTGGTGAAAATCGGGGGCGGGTACGGCCTGTTCGCCGGCTGCGCCGCCGGGGATACGGCAGCGGCGATCGTGATTAAAGTGTCTTGAGCTATAGGAAAAAAACGAACATTGAACGTCCAACATCGAATTTTTTAAAAACGTACGCAAAACGAATTCAAATGAGCGAAAATTAAAAGCAAGCTTTGCCCCCCTCCCCCCAACCCTCTCCCACGGGGGAGGGGGAGACGTTTCGGTCATTTAAATTTTTGAACATTCGGATTTGTTTCGGATTTCGAGTTTCGGATTTGAAAATTTGTTAATGAAATGAGCACCCCTACCACCATCACAGTCCCCTATATTGAAGGCGACGGCACCGGGCCGGACATCTGGCAGGCCACCCGGCCGGTGCTGGAGGCCGCTGTCCGGCGGGTTTACGGGGAAGCGAAGGGCCTGCGCTGGGTCGAGGTCCTGGCCGGGGAAAAGGCCTTCGCCCAAACCGGGGCCTGGCTGCCTCCGGAGACCCTGCAGACAATTCGCCAGTATGGCCTGGCCCTCAAAGGCCCCTTGACCACCCCGGTAGGCCAGGGGATCCGGAGTCTCAACGTGCAGCTCCGGCAGGAGTTGGACCTCTATGTCTGCCTGCGCCCGGTGCGCTATTTCCAGGGCGTGCCCAGTCCCATGCGCCGGCCCGAGCTGGTCGACATGGTCGTGTTCCGGGAAAATACCGAGGATGTCTACGCCGGGATCGAGTGGCCGGCCTCGGCCCCGGAAACCTGGGAACTGCTCCGCTGGATCGAAGAGAAAACCGGCAAGCACCTGGAACCCGATACGGCCATCGGCATCAAACCCATGAGCCGGGAGGGCACGCGCCGGCTGGTGCGGCGGGCCATTCAGTATGCCCTGAGCCGGGGGAAATCGAGCGTCACCCTGGTCCACAAGGGCAACATCATGAAATACACCGAGGGGGCCTTCCGGCTCTGGGGCTATGAGCTGGCCCGGGAAGAGTTTCCCTCGGAAACGATCCCCGAGAGCGAATGGCAGCAAACCGGCGGCGCCCCGGTCGGGGCGCCGCGGATCGTCATCAAGGATCGCATTGCCGATATGATGTTTCAGCAGGTGCTGCTCCGCCCCGAGGAATATTCGGTGATCGCCACCCCCAATCTGAACGGCGATTACCTGTCCGACGCCCTGGCGGCCCAGGTCGGCGGGCTGGGGATGGCCCCGGGCGCCAACATCGGGGATACCTGCGCCGTCTTTGAGGCGACCCACGGGTCGGCCCCCCAGTACGCCGGGCAGGACAAGGTCAACCCCGGTTCCCTGATCCTCTCCGGGGCGCTTCTGCTGGAACATATCGGCTGGACGGCGGCAGCGGCCTGTATTTATGAGGGGCTGGAGCGGACCATTTCCCAGGGGATCGTTACCTATGACCTGGCGCGCCAGATGTCCGGGGCCCGGGAGGTCACGTGTTCCGGTTTTGGAAAGGCCCTGATCGAGCATCTTCCCTGATCGCCTCCTGGGGCCAGGGGATTTCAGCCTGGGCCTTCCCGCCCCGCTGCCCCTTCTGCGGGTCCCCGGTCTCGGAGGTCCACCAACCCGGTTTATGTCCCCCCTGCCGGGAGGGGCTCCGCTGGTTGACTTCTCCCTGTTGTGCCCTTTGCGGCCACCCCTATCCGCCCGGGGGCAGCGCCCACCGCTGCGAAAGCTGCCTGCGGGAGCCGCCCTATTTTGATCAGGCCAGGTCTCTGGTGGCCTATGAAGGCCCGGTGGCCAGGGCCATCCAACGGTTTAAATACCAGAAAGATTTTCTGTTGACCGCCTCGCTGGCCTGGGTGGCCGAACACTACCCCTGGGAAAACGAAACGTTTGATGTCCTGGTCCCCGTCCCGCTGCACCGGAACCGGCTGCGGGAAAGGGGTTTCAATCAGGCCCTGCTGTTAAGCCGGGGCTGTAAGGGACTGAATGCGAAAAATTTCCAGCCCGGGGCACTGAAGCGGGTCCGGCCTACCGCCCCCCAGATTCATTTGACGCCTTCCGAACGGCGGAAAAATGTATCCGGGGCCTTTCAGGTCCGCCGACCCAAGGAAATCACGGGGAAAGAAATTATGCTGATCGACGATGTATATACCACCGGGGCGACGGTCAATGAATGCGCCCGGGCCTTGAAAAAGGCCGGCGCCGGCCGGGTGTCGGTGTTCACCCTGGCCCGGGTGGTTCTACCATGAGTTCCAAGATCATTCCTAGAGCCAAGATACCAGCGCTCCTGCGCTCCCTGCGGAAACAGCCGCTGCGGATAGTTTTCACCAACGGCTGTTTTGACCTGCTCCATGCCGGGCATGTCCGTTATCTGGAGGAGGCCGGACGGCAGGGTGATTGCCTGATCGTGGGCCTGAACAGCGACCGGTCGGTGCGCAAAATCAAAGGGCCGTCCCGGCCCCTGATTTCAGGAAGGCAAAGGGCCGAAGTCCTGGCGGCCCTGACTTGCGTATCCTGGGTGGTCCTCTTCTCCGAACCGGATCCCTATCGGCTGATCGAATTGATCCATCCCGACGTGCTGGTCAAGGGGGCCGACTGGACGGAAGAGCAGATCATCGGGGCTGACCTGGTCCGATCTTACGGCGGGAAAGTCTGCCGGGTAGACCTGGTGCCGCAGATCTCCACCTCGGAGATCATCCGTCGCATCGTGGAACGGTATGGCCGGTCAGCGGCGAAAAAGGGCGAAAAGCAGGGTTAGCAGCACGCTGATCAGGAGGGAAGTGGCCAGGGGGAAATAAAAGCTGAATTTTTCTCCCCGATAAAAAAAATCTCCCGGAAGCCGTCCCAGCCAGGGGATTTTGGGCAGCAACACCAGGATCCCACCCAGGACGATTAAAATGAGTCCTAAAAAAATCAACAGCTTGCCTACAGAAATCAAGGAAGGCATCGTCCCGATCTCCCCCAGGGCATCATCGGTTTCCAGAGCGGCTCCTATTTCGGCCCAGCCGGCAGCCCCTGGTTTTTTACCATTTTAACCTGAAGCCGTTTGGGGTGTCAATTTATCTGGGCCATTGATTTTCAATCGCTGAATAGTTAACATAGCTTATTAATAAATTAAGGAAAAGGAGTGGTCAGCGCGCATGTCCGAAGAAGAAAAGGGCTTTGTATTTAAAGACCGCCGCAAGCTTTCACAGTCTGAAGAGGAACCGACCAAGGAGCAGGCTGCCCCGGAGGAACCTACACGGGTGACAACCGAAGCGCAGGAGGTCCCGCCCTATCCCCCTCTGCCGGAAGTGAATTTTTCCACCTTTATCGTATCCCTCAGTACGGAAATCCTCTTCCATCTGGGAGAGATTCCTCACCCGGAATCCGGCGAACGGCAGAAAAACCTGCCCCTGGCCAAGCATGCCATCGACACCCTGGTCATGCTCCAGGAAAAAACCCGGGGCAATTTATCCGAAGAAGAAAAAAAAATCCTGGAGAGCATGCTCTACGACCTGCGCATGTGTTTCATCCGGGCTTCCTGAACGGGAGGACTCTTCGTTATCATAATTATCTAAAAGGTTCACAGCCGGTTTCCTGGCAGCAACGGCCGGTGTGAACAGGGAGGGGCGTTTATGAGCAAGGCATTTTTTAAACGTAAATATTTTTGGACCCTGGCCGGGGTATCCTTTTTATCCTTGATTGCCGGGTTGATCATAGCGGCGAATTTTAACTGGACCCGCCCGCTGGCGGCGAAAACGGAACTACCCATCGTGGGGGGAGTGCCTTCCTTCGCCGAACTGGCCCAAAAGGTTTCCCCGGCTGTGGTGAACATCAGCACCGTCAAGCGGGTCAAAGGCGGGGGACGGGTCTTCGATTTTTTCATGGGTCCCCGGGGGGAGCGGCGGGGCCCGATGGATGATTTCTTCGAAAGGTTTTTCGGCGACCAGCCGCAGCGGGAATTTAAACAGAAGAGTCTGGGCTCCGGTTTTCTCATCGACGGCGACGGTTATATCATCACCAATAACCACGTGGTCGAGGATGCCGAC
>JALOOY010000207.1 GCA_025454185.1 Thermodesulfobacteriota bacterium | reverse complement strand
TTTCCGCAGGCGGTCGCACTCGGCGTAGAACCCTTCCTCGTCGATGAAACCCAGGCGGCTGTGCCGTTCGAACTCTTTGATGGCCCCGCTCTTGAAGGCCGCCTGACTGGCCGGACTGGAGGGATCGGGAGTGACGATGTAACCCCGGCGCTGCAGTTCCAGGGCCCGGTCCAGGGAATCGACCTTGATTTCCCCGCCGATGCACTTGGCGCCCTGGCCCCACTTCAGCTCGATGGTCTTGATCCCGTGTTTGTTGAGCACGTATTCGGCCACCCCCAGTCGGGTATCCTCCACATTCATCTGGATCAGGATTTCGCCGTAACCCCGATAATAGCGGCGGTAGGTTTCGATACGGCGGTCCATGTCGGGAGCCTTGGCGACCTTGTTTTTTTTGTCCAGTTCCAGGCCGGGGTCGATGCCGCAGACATTCTCACCGCAGACGATGGTGACGCCGGTGATGGCCGCCCCCACGGCGAAATGTTCCCAGTTCTTGCGGGCGATCTCGGTCGATCCCAGGGCCCCGGTAAAGACCGGCGATGTCATCTTGACCTTGAGGTTCCAACCATACTCGGTTTCGGTGTTGACCGAGGGAAAACGGGCCGTATCCGGATTGCCTTCCACGCCCGCCGGCATGCCTTTGGCGCCCAGGGCATAGCCCTGGATGTTCAGATGGGAATAGTCGATAGGGTAGTTCTTGTCCCCGCCGGCGGTGATGTCGCCGAAAGGTCCCGGGTAGAGCAGTTCGCGGCCGCGGAAAGTAGCCTTGAAGACTTCGCAGTTCCCCCGGCAGCCGTCGATGCAGCGGGAGCAGATGCCGCTCATGGGCACTACGCTCTTGGAGCGGTTGAAGGTCCGGGTGGCTTCGTTGGAATTGGGTTGTGACAAATTCATAATCTTTCCTCCTTCAAGTTGTTCTTGGATTATTGGTCTATTTTTGTGAGCTTATCTTAATTGGCCCGAACATCCCCTTTGGGTATCAATGCTAATTTTCAGCCAAAATTTGAAAAATTTTTGGCTTTTGAAAATAAAAAAAGGCGCCTGCCCCTGAGGGTCAAGACGCCTTTGTCTTTTCCAGATCCTATTTAATTTATTAAGATACGCACCCCATTGTGCGGATCTTTATTGAAACTTCAAATGAGATTGAATTTTTATAATAACTAAAAACAAAAGTCAATAATTAACTTAAAGGAATTCAAAAATAATTAGCCAAGCTTAATAAGGGAGGAGGACTTGGGATGAGGCGCCGGCGGATCAAATTTCTTCGGAAAGCAGGACGGCTTCGGCGATTTCCCGCATGGATTTCCGGGAATCCATACTGCGTTTCTGGATCCAGCGGAAGGCTTGATCGCTGGACAGATTCCGGCGACGGAGCAGGATCTCCTTGGCCCGTTCCACCAGTTTACGGGTTTCCAGTTCTTCCTGGATGACCTTGGTCTTGACCATCAATTCGGTATTGACGATGGCCACCGCGGCCTGGTTGGCCACGGTGGTAAAAATGTTCTGTTCGGTCTCGGTGAATTCGTGGGGTTCGGAGGTGTAGCAGTTGATGACCCCCACCACCCGGTCGCGGATGCTCATGGGCACACTCAGAATGGAAACCAGGCCCATTTTTCGGGCCAGTTCTTTCTCCTTGAACAGAGGGTCATCGAGGACGTTCAGGGCCATGTAGGGCCGGTTCTGACGGGCCACCGTGCCCACCACCCCCTCTCCCACCTTCAGGGAGCGCTCCTTGAGGTAGTCGCTGTTCAGGCTCTGGGTAGCCCGGATGGTCAGGGCGTTGGTTTTTTCATCCAGCAGCCAGAGGGCGCAGACTTTGCTGCCCATCACCTGGGCCGTGACGATGACGATCAGACGCAGGATGTCCTCCAGGTACTGGTCGGAGGTGATGGCCTTGCTGATCAGGGTCAGGGCCTCGATGGATTTTTCGTAGGATTCGGAATCCATCCGAAAATCATAATTTGAAACGGGGGAAACTGCAACCTCCTTTTTGCAAGCGGTCCCCTTAATCCCGTCCGGTAATCCCCCCCCCGCCCCGTCGGAGGCCAGCACCCGCGAAGCAGGTTATTTTTTAGCTCCTTCGCCGAACAGGGCAGCGATAGGGCCCAGTCCCGCGTTTCGCGGGACCGTGCCCCATGACCGCAATTCGATAGTGGGGTTTCGATGTTGGCTGTTGGATGTTCGTCTTTATTTTCGGACTAAACGCTATTGCCCCAGATGCCGCGAACAGTCGAAACCCTTTCCCAGTTCACACCAGACGCATTGGTCCTCCATCCCCTGGGTGATCTGCAGTTGGGCCTCGCAGCCGCCGCACAAATGCTCTTCGCCCTTGGCCATGGGCCCGGCACAGGGGGTGATGGACATGGGGCAGTTGGCGGTACAGAACCCGCAGTGTTTGCAGAGATCCCGTAGTTCCAGGGCGTGGGCCACGTGCCGGTCTTTGCCCCGTCCCACAAACCCCAGGGACTGGGCACCGGCCAGGCCCCGGCAGTAGCGCACGCAACGCCCACAGAGGACGCAGTCGGCATTGCGGAAGGGGTAGCGCACTTCCTTGACCCCGCAGCGGACGGCCATATCCTGGATGGCCCGGGAATTGGGGGCCTGGGCCACCAGCAGTTCGGCGATATTGCGCCGCAGGCGCCGCACCTTTTCCGAATGGGCCTGAATGACCATGCCTTCCTGCACCCGCAGGGTACAGGAGGTGGTAATCTTGCTCTTTCCGTTCCCCACCTGCTCCACAATGCAGAGCCGGCAGGCCCCGATGTCTTCCAAGAGAGGCATATGGCACAGGTGGGGTATGCAGATGCCATATTGAATGGCCGCATCGAGGACGCTGCTGCCTTTGGCCGCCTTGACGATCGAACCGTCGATACGCAAAGTTACATATTGAACCATTTGTTTCACCTCCTCAAGCGACCGTTATGGCGTTGAACGTACATTCACTGAAACAGAGGCCGCACTTCTGGCATTTGGCCGAATCGATCAGACGCGGCTCTTCTTTCCGTCCCTTGATCGCGCCGTGGGGACAGGCCCGCTGGCAGTCGCCGCAGCCGGTGCATTTTTCCTGATCCACGGCGTACTGGATCAGGGCCTTGCAGACCCCGGCCGGACAGCGTTTTTCCAGAATATGGGCCAGGTATTCCTCGCGGAAGTAGCGCAGGGTGGACAGGACCGGGTTGGGGGCCGTTTTGCCCAACCCGCAGAGGGAGGTCTCCGTAATGGTTTCCGCCAGGTCCTCCAGCAGGTCCAGTTGCTCGAGGCGCCCTTTCCCTTCCGTGAAGTCGGTAACGATCTCCAGCAGCCGGTCGACCCCGATCCGGCAGGGCACGCATTTGCCGCAGGATTCGTCCTGCAAAAAATTCAGGAAATATTTGGCCACATCCACCATGCAGGTCCCGGCGTCCATGACCACCATCCCGCCGGAGCCGACCATGGACCCGGCCTCGGCCAGGGCGTCGAAATCCACCGGCAGATCGAACTGGCCCACCGGCAGGCAGCCCCCCGACGGACCGCCGGTCTGGACGGCCTTGATCGGCTTGCCGTTATTGGCTCCCCCGCCGATGTCGAAGATGACCTTTCTCAGGGGGGTGCCCATAGGCACTTCCACCAGACCGGTGTTTTTCACCTGGCCGGTCAGGGCCAGGATCTTGGTGCCCTTGCTGCCGGCCGTGCCCTTGGCACTGAACCAGGCCGCTCCATTGGTGATGATCCCGGGGATGTTGGCCCAGGTCTCCACGTTGTTAAGCAGGGTGGGTTTGTTCCAGAGCCCCTCCTGCACCGTATGAATGTCTTTGGGGCGCGGTTCCCCCACCCGCCCCTCCAGGGAGGCCATGAGGGCCGTGGACTCCCCGCAGACAAAGGCTCCGCCCCCTCGGGCCACTTCCACATCAAAAGAAAAGGAGGAGCCCAGGATATTTTCCCCCAGGAAGCCGTACTCCCGGGCCTGCTGCACCGCCAGTTTGGCGTGCTGCACCGCCAGGGGATATTCCTTGCGGACATAAATATAACCCCGGACAGCCCCTACGGCGAAGGCGCCAATGATCATCCCCTCCAGGACCCGGTGGGGGTTGCCTTCCAGGACGCAGCGGTCCATATAGGCCCCCGGGTCCCCTTCATCGGCGTTGCAGACCACATATTTCTCCTCCCCCGGCGCCTCCCGGCATTCCTGCCACTTGCGGCCCGTAGGGAAGCCTCCGCCCCCCCGGCCCCGCAGCCCCGAAGCCGTAACTTCTTCCACCACCGCCTGAGGCGCCATACCGGCCAGGACCCGGGTCAGGGCGGTGTATCCGCCGGCAGCGATGTAGTCCTCCAGGGAGCGCGGATCGACCGCCCGGTTGCCGGACAAAAGGCTACGGTCCTGATCCCGATAAAAGGGGATATCTTTCTCTTTGGGAATCCGTTGGCCCGAAGCCGGGTCCGTGTACAAAAGCCGTTCCAGGACTTCCCCTTTTTTTATTGTTCTGGAAACGATTTCCCGGCAGTCTTCCGGAGCTACCCGACAATAGAGCACCCCTTCGGGCTCCAGGACCATGATCGGCCCCTGTTCGCAGAAACCGTGGCAGCCGGTGGTGCGGACCAGGACTTTTTCGTTCAGGCGCTGGGACTGCAATTGGTTTTTGAAGGCCTCGATAACCGCCGGCGAACGAGAGGCCTGGCAGCCGGTCCCGCTGCAGATCAAAACGGTAGTGGTATAGGCCTGCCGGCTATCCACGATCCGGCGCCGCTCGGTCTCCAGCGCGTTCAGCTCCTGCAACCTAGGCATCTTCATTCTCCTTCTGCTGGAGCCGGCGAAGGTCCTTGATCCGTTTCCGCAGCGCGCCGCCGTTGACATGATGATGGTATTCCTGGTTTTCCACCACGATCGGTCCCTGGGCACAGGCCCCGAGGCAGTTGACCCGCTCCAGGGTG
>JALOOY010000206.1 GCA_025454185.1 Thermodesulfobacteriota bacterium | reverse complement strand
CCTTTCAATCATAAGATGTTTGTTGTAATTTGGGCACCGTATAGGATATTTTTTCTCAAACAAACCTAAGCGGAATATACATGGCCATCTCCTGGAAGACAATACCTTTGGGCAGCAGACAGAAAATATTCCATTTCCTGCTGATCGTCTGGTTGACGGTTCAATACTGGGGCTATCTCACCCAGAGCCTGGCCGACTTTGACTTGTGGGGCTACCTCTCGTTCGGCCGCCTCTGGTGGGAAGGGCGAGGATTTCCCTATCAGGATGTCTTTTCCTACCTGCCGACCAAAAAATTATGGGTTTACCATGAATGGGGCACCGGGGCGTTGCTTTATCCGGTATATACGTATCTGGGGGAAGGGGGCCTGCAAGGGTTGAAATACGCCCTGGGGTTTATGACCGTGGCCTGGATCTATCTCACCGCCCGCTGCCGGGGCGCCCATTTCGGGGCTGTCGTCCTGGCCCTCTTCTTGATTGCCGATCCGCTGGCCGCCGGCTTTCCGCCGCTGCGGGCCCAGGCCTTTACCTACTTTTTTTTCGCCCTGTTTCTATTGATCCTGGAAAATTACAGACAGACAGGCAAAAGCCTGCGGCTGGGAACCCTCGTGCCCCTGCTCTGGGTCTGGGCCAATCTGCATGGGGGCTTCGTGGCAGGGTTGGGACTCCTGGGCCTTTACCTGCTGGGTGAAGGCCTGGCTCGCCGTCCGGTCAAACCGTTGCTGGTGGTCCTGATTTTATCGCTGGCGGCGACCCTGGCCAATCCTTACGGTTTCGTCTATTGGCGTTACCTGGTGGAAGCCCTTTCCATGCCCCGGCCCTTTATCGGGGAATGGCACTCCGTGGTCGGGGCCTGGCGCCAGGGGCTGTACGTGCCCAATATCTGTTTTTTCCTGGCCCTGGCAGGGGCCACGGTACTGGTCTTCCTGTCCGTCCGACCGGGAATCGCCGAAGGGCTGGTGCTGGGGGTAACGGCCGGCCTGGGTTTTCTGCAGGTCCGGCATACCGTTTTCTTCCTGATCTGTTTTGCGGCGTACCTGCCCGGCTACTGGACCCGGATTGGTTCCGCCTGGGGCGAGCGCCATCCGGGCCTGTGGTCGGGCCGGCGGCGTTCGTGGATTTTGGCCGGTCTTTTTTTGGTGCTGGCAGCGGATACGATTCATTTTCTTTACAAGTATCGCTTCTGGGAGGACTCTTTCGCCCTGCAGACACCTTCTCGCCGGGAGGCCGGAAATGCCGGTCATTATTATCCGCGGGGGGCCGTGGAGTTTCTGGAAGCCGCCGGGATAAAAGGCAATCTGCTGCCCCGGTTCGAATGGGGTGAACACCTCACCTGGCGGCTTCACCCGCGGGTCCGCGTGGGCATGGACGGGCGCTATGAAACCGTCTTTCCTCCCGAAATCTGCCGGGATTATTTCAATTTTATTTTTGGCCGGCCGGGGTGGCAGGAGTTCCTGTCCCGCTATCCGCACGATTTGATCCTCATCAATCCCGAAGCCCCGGTGGCCGCCGCCCTGATGAATCTAAGCGGCTGGAAGGTCCTCTACCGGGACGAAGACAGCCTGCTGCTGGCCCGGGACGGTTGAGTGGAAGTGGACGAGTAACGATAGTTTAAAAAAGAAAAGGAGAAACGGCATGACCCGAAAAGAAGCGGACCTGGCCGGTCCCGGCATCGGCAATTATGAAGAGATCGAAAAAATACTGCCCCATGATTACCAGTCCCTGCTTGCATTGCAAGACACGCAAAAGGCCATTTTTGCCGCCAAAAATTACATCGAAGAAAACCTCTGCCGGGAACTGAACCTCATGATGGTGACCGTGCCCCTGATCGTGGAGGCCGATACCGGCGTGAACGACATGCTGGACCGGGACGGATCGCGGACGCCGGTGGGATTTCGGATTGCCAACGATCACGGAAAAAATCCCGTGGCGGCGGAGGTCGTTCAGGCCGCCACCAAGTGGAAGCGGCTGGCCCTGAAGCAGTTTGGATTGTCCAGCGGGGAAGGTCTGTGCACCGATATGCGGGCGGTGCGCAAGGATTACTTTCTGGACCACGACCACAGCGCCTATGTGGATCAGTGGGACTGGGAGTTGGCCGTCTCGGCGGAGCAGCGGACCCTCGCCTTTCTGAAGCAGGCCGTGGAGAAGATCTGGAAGGTCATCAAAAATGCGGATGATTTCCTTCGGGAGCGGTTTCCAGCCTTACGAACGGACCGCTACCCGCCTATCCCGGAGCGGCTGACCTTCATCCACGCCGAAGACCTCCTGGCCCGCTATCCGGACCTGCCCCGCAAACAGCGGGAGACGGCCATCCTGCAGGAATACCCGGCCCTGTTCATCTACGGCATCGGCTGGACCCTGGAGGACGGCTATCCCCACGAACTGCGGGCCCCGGATTACGACGACTGGGTCACCGAAACCGTGTCGGAAGCCGGCCAACCCCGCCATGGCCTGAATGGAGACATCTTGGTCTGGAATCCGGTGACGAAACGCCGGCATGAGCTGATGTCCGGAGGCATCCGGGTCAATGCCGAGACGCTGCGGAAACAACTGGAACTGACGGGCCGCCTGGACTGGCTGGAACTGCCTTACCACCGGGCCATACTGCAGGAGGAGATCCCCTTGAGCATCGGCGGCGGGATCGGACAATCCCGGACGTTGATGTATTTATTGCGGAAGGCCCATCTGGGCGAAGTCACCGTTTCCGTCTGGCCCCGGATACTGAAGGAAATTTGCGCGGCAAAGAATATCCACGTTCTCGAATAAAAATCACACGGGTTAGAAAAGGGTCTTAAGCCATTCCTGAACGTCCGCAGGGACGGTGTGAACTCCTTTGGGGGTGCAACAGCCCCAGTATTTCTTGGGAAGCTCCATTTCATGGAGCGTTTCGGGGCCGTCTTTGGTCATCTTTTGCAGGCGTACCAGGTAGGGTTCCTGCCAGGTGTCTACGGAGAAATAAAAGGACTCTTTTTCCGGATTGCCGTAGCGGCCGGTATATCCGGTATTGCCCCACTCCAGATGCACCGCCACCGCGTCAGCCGGGCCCATCTCCCAATTAATGGGCAGTGATTTGAACTGTGTCAGTTCTCCCATGGTCCCCTCCCCCGCTAAAGCATTCCTTCCGGAAAACATTCCTTCTTAGTATAAGAACGCGGGACTAATTCCTCAAGGGAAGGCAAGTTTTTATTCAGCGGATCGTCTTCAACCGAGCAGGTCCTGATGATAACTCTGCAGGGACCGGACGGCACCATGTCCCTGGCGCAGGGCGGCAATCCCCTTGGCGGCGGCGATGGCCGCGGCCAGCGTGGTGATATAGGGAATTTTATATTGAATGGCGGCTTTGCGGATATAAGAATCGTCGTGCTCGCTCAATTTGCCGCTGGGCGTGTTGATGACCAGTTGGATCTCTCCGTTTTTGATGCCGTCCACGATGTTGGGCCGCCCTTCGTGCATCTTTAAAATCCGCTCGGCCGGGACCTGCTGTTCGGCCAGGAACCGCTGGGTCCCTTCCGTGGCCTTGATCGTAAAGCCGAGCTGCTGTAACTGGCGGACCACATCCAGCACCCCATTCCGGTCCTTTTCCTGAACGGTGACCAGGACCGTGCCTGCCGTAGGCAGGGTGGACTTGGCCGCCTCTTCGGCCTTGTAAAAGGCCAGCCCGAAGGTGTCGGCCAGGCCCAGGACTTCGCCGGTGGAGCGCATTTCCGGGCCCAGTATCGGATCCACTTCGGGAAACATGTTGAAGGGAAAGACGGCTTCCTTGACGCCGTAATGCTTGATGGGCATTTTTTTCAGGTTGAGGTCCTTCAGTGTCCGTCCCACAATGAGCTGGGTGGCGATGCGGGCCATAGGGATATTACAAACCTTGGAGACCAAGGGTACGGTGCGCGAGGCCCGGGGATTGGCCTCCAGGACGTAGACCCGGTCTTGAAACACGGCATACTGCATGTTCATGAGCCCCACGACCTGCAGTTCCACGGCGATCTTTCGGGTATACTCCTCGATAGTCTCGATGTGCTTGGCCGGCAGGCTGATGGGCGGGATGACGCAGGCCGAATCCCCGGAATGGATGCCGGCCCATTCGATGTGCTCCATGACCGCCGGGACAAAGGCGTCCCGCCCGTCGGAGAGGGCGTCGGCCTCGGCCTCGATGGCGTCTTCCAGAAATTTGTCGATCAGGATGGGCCGTTCCGGGGTAACCCCGACAGCCGCGGCCAGGTACTGCTGCAGCATTTCCGCATCATAAACCACTTCCATGCCCCGGCCGCCAAGGACATAGGAGGGCCGGACCATGAGGGGGTAGCCGATGCGATCGGCCACGGCCTGGGCCTCTTCCAGGGTGGCGGCCATACCCGATTCCGGCATGGGGATGCCGAGATCGGCCATTTTTTTCCGAAAACGGTCCCGGTCTTCGGCCAGGTCGATGGCCTCCACCGAGGTGCCGAGGATCTTTACCCCGGCCTCAGCCAGTTGGCCGGCGATATTCAGGGGGGTCTGGCCCCCGAACTGGACGATGACGCCCTGGGGCTTTTCCTTGTTGTAAATGCTCAGGACGTCCTCCACGGTGAGCGGTTCGAAATAGAGCTTATCCGAAGTGTCATAATCGGTGGAGACCGTCTCCGGGTTGCAGTTGACCATGATCGTTTCAAAGCCTTCGTCACGCAGGGCCAAGGCGGTGTGCACGCAGCAATAGTCGAACTCGATGCCCTGGCCGATGCGGTTCGGGCCCCCGCCCAGGACCATGATCTTGGCCCGGTCGCTCACCGGGACCTGGTCCGGGGCGTTGTAGGTCGAATAAAAATAAGCGGCGTTTTCCACACCGCTTACGGGCACCGCTTCCCAGGCCTGGGCCAGGCCCAAGGCCAGCCGGCGTTCTCGGACGTCTTTTTCAGAGAGACCCAGGATCTGGGCCAGATA
>JALOOY010000205.1 GCA_025454185.1 Thermodesulfobacteriota bacterium | reverse complement strand
GACACATAAAACGTGGCCGCCCAAGAAGAAGTTGTGAATGCGAGCATGGAAAGTAGAAAAATTAACCAGTCAAGGATCGCATGACGGATAGCCAACCGCTTTAATTTGCGCATGAATTTTCCTCCGTAAGGTTAGAAATTGAGAAGAGGGGATGAAAAAGTAAAACCCCTCCATACCCGTCTGGAGGGGTTTTCGGGGGTATAGGTTTTCCAGCGCGTCGTCTCAGCGTAATTTATGCGTTACCGGGATAAATTGCGCTCTTCGTGGACCAGTCAACCGGGCCTTGCCGCCTGAACGGCGAAAAAGAATGGGGAAGGAAACGGTCCCTTGCCCTTCCTTTTCGTTCCAAATTGTTCAAAATTAACGTAATGAAAATCTTCTCTGGAGAGGATTCCATTTCATCATACATTGACGGTACTGTCAATAATAAATCGTACAAAATATTGGTGGTTTCGCAAAAAGTCCGCAAGGGAGTCATTGCGAGGAGTGAAGCGACGAAGCAATCCCTAGGAATCAGGGAGTTAGGCTGGGGGATTGCTTCGCTCCGCTCGCAATGACGACTTTTTGCAAAGTACCTCAACACATCAGCAGGAGATCTGGTTTTCCTGGACCCCTGCCAAAAATCCGCCGGGGTGACTGCTAAAGGACTCCCTTCGGCAACTGCTGCAATCCAGGCCTCGGATGCCATTTCTACTGGAAGACCGTTAACAAGGCAGCCCGGGTGGTGAAGGGCAATAGTTAATCCCTTTTCAACACCCGCCCGCTGTGGTATGCTCTGGGACCATGTCGGGCAACCCTCCCACCACCGTCACTCTGTTCATCCCCTGCCTAATGGACGGCCTGTTCCCCAGCGCCGCCGGGGACCTGGTGTACCTCCTGCGCCGTCTGGGCTTCCGGGTGGAATACCCGCCGGACCAGACCTGCTGCGGCCAGCCGGCCTTCAACCAGGGCTATTTCGAACCGGCCCGGAAACTGGCCCGCCGTTATATCGACATCTTTGCCGGGGCCGAGTGCATTGTCTGCCCTTCCGGGTCCTGCACGGCCATGGTCAAGAAGCATTATCCGGCCCTTTTCGCGCAGGAGCCGGAAACCTTCTCCCGGGCGAAGGCCCTGGGGGAAAAGATTTTCGAGGCCTCCCAGTTTCTGACCGCCTTCGTCGCGCCGGAAAGGATAAAGGCCCGCTTCACCGGGCGGGCCACTTACCATGATTCCTGCCACTCCTCCCGGGGGCTGGGTATATTCGACGAGCCCCGCCGACTGCTGGCCGAAGTACGGGGGCTGGAGCTGGTGGAGATGGAGGATTCCCGGGCCTGCTGTGGGTTCGGGGGCCTATTTTCTAAGCGTTTCCCCGAGGTCTCTCAGGCCATCGGCCTGGAGAAAATAAAACAGATCCAGGCCACCGGGGCCGAATGGGTAATCGGCAACGACCCGGGGTGCCTGATGAACATCCAGGGACATCTGAACCGGTTGGGTCTGCCGATCCGGGTTAAGCATCTGGTGGAGGTACTGGGAGGAAGGTCAGATGGAAGAGGGAAGAGGGAAGAGGGAAGAGAAAAAGAAAAAACATAACATCGAACATCGAACGTCCAACATCAAACATCGAATTTAGTTCGAAAATACCGTTCGGCGTTCGGCGAAGGAGCCTGATACAAATTTTTTTACTTCATGATGTCCGGGGCCGGCCCGATCCGGGGTTCGGGTGACCCAAGACTCTAAAGGCCCTGTCCCGCCGTCGGCGGGATGGCGTTCGCCAGGATGACGACCGAACAAGTTTTCATACTTCCCGGGTGCTTGACGCAAACCTGGGGGTTCAGTCGGAATTCATGAAGTTTTTAAAGGATTAAATGAAAAGCAAGACCGAGCAGTTTAAAAAAGAGGCCCGCCGGGCATTGACCAGCGGGAACATGCAACTGGCCATCTCCCGGGCCTCCAAGCGCTTCAGCCAGTTGCGGCGGCAGGCCTTTGCGCACCTGCCGGAAGGGGAAGACCTGCGGACCCGGGCCCAGGCCATCAAGGCCGAGGCCGTGGAGCGCCAGGAGGAATACCTGGAGCAGTTCGCCGCCGCGGCCGAAAAGCTGGGGGCCCGGGTGCACCGCTCTCCCGACGGGGCCGACGCCTGCCGCTACATCGAAGACCTGGCCCGGACGAGCGGGGTGCGTATGGTGGTCAAGGGCAAATCCATGACCACGGAGGAAATCGGCCTGAACGGGGCCCTGGAGCAGGCCGGGTTCCAGGTCTGGGAAACCGACCTGGGGGAATTCATCATCCAGTTGGCCGGGGAGCCCCCCTCGCACATCATCGCCCCGGCCCTGCACAAAACCCAGCAGGAGATCGCCGACCTGTTCGTGGAAAAACTGGGCGTGCCGCTGTATGAAGATCCGCAGAAACTGACCATGGTGGCCCGGGAATTTCTGCGGGAAAAATATTTTCAGGCCGGCCTGGGGATCAGCGGGGCCAACTTCGCCCTGGCCGAGACCGGCACCATCGTCATCCTGGAGAACGAGGGCAACGCCCGTTTCAGCACCACCTTTCCCCGCATCCATGTGGCCGTGGTAGGCCTCGAGAAGGTGATTCCGGGACTCAGCGAACTGCGGGTCTTCCTCAAACTGCTGGCCCGCAGCGCCACCGGGCAGAAGATGTCCACCTATGTCTCCCTTATCTCCGGACCGGGAAGGAAAAACGAGGTGGACGGTCCGGAGGAGCTGCACATCATCCTGCTGGACAACGGGCGGGCCCGGTTCCGGCAGGACGCGGAACTGCGAACCTCCCTGTACTGCCTGCGCTGCGGGGCCTGTCTGAATGTCTGCCCCGTGTACCAGCGCATCGGCGGCCACGCCTACGGCTGGGTCTACAGCGGCCCCATCGGTTCGGCCATGACCCCCCAGTTCCTGGGCACCCTGCGGGCCAAGGACCTGCCCCTGGCCTCTACCCTGTGCGGGGCCTGCGCCGAGGTCTGCCCGGTGCGCATCCCTTTGCCGGACCTGCTGCTCACTCTGCGGCGGAGGATCGTCGAGGCAAAAGGGCATTCCGGGTGGGAACGTTCCCTGATCAAGGGCTGGGCGGCCTGCCAGAGCAGCCCGGGCTGCTACCGGATCGCCCTGGAACTGGCCCGGCTGGGAAAGGATTTTGTCCCCGGGCTGTTGCCGCCCGGGATCGAACTGCCGGATAAAAATTTTCACCGCCTGTGGCAAGATGAATATCAGGATTGAATTGCTGGAAAGGCTGGAAAGGGAGCTGCAGGCCCTGCAGGTCCGAACTTACCGGGCCTCCGACGCGGGGGAACTCCGGGAAACCCTGGCCGGGATCTGCGGGCCCTATGACCGGTCGGCCGTAGCCTGCGAGGACCGTCCCTTCCTCAAAGAGCTGGACCTGGGATTTCCCGTATTTTCGGCCCGCGAAAAGGACACCTGGCGGGCGGAACACTGGCGCTCCATGCAGGAGGTCCAGGTGGGGCTGAGCGGGGCGGACTTTGCCCTGGCGGACACGGGCACCCTGATCCTGTTTTCCGGCAATGCCGGCGGCCGATGGCTGTCCCTGGCCCCGCCCGTGCATATCGCCCTGCTCCCCGCGGACCGGATACTCCCCGGGCTGGATGATTTTCTGGACCGCTTCCCCGCAGGGGATTCCTTATTGTCCCTGGGCAGCGCCGTTACCTTCGTTTCCGGGGCCAGCCGCACGGCGGACATCGAGCTGAATCTGGTTCACGGGGCCCATGGGCCGAAAGAACTGCACGTGGTGACGCTGCTGTTCGCAACCTGAGGCTGGAAGGGAGTATACAAGAAAAAGACGTTCGGCGTTGGGCGTTCGGCGAAGGAGCCCCAAAAAGACGAATCCTGCCCATTACCCAGCGCCAACAGCCCCACCCATTCAAACCCCGATAACAGTCATAAACCATCCCGGCGTTTTCACCGGCACGGATCCCGGCCAACAATTCCCAACAAGCGGTTGACGATCCCCGCTTTATTTGTTATTCCTTTTAACTGTTCCTGCACCTTCTACAAGGAGATCAAGCGACCATGTCGATTTACATTCAAGGGACGGGGTCGTACGTCCCGCCCCGTGTGCTGCACAACCGCGACCTGGAAAAAATGATGGACACCAGCGACGAGTGGATCACCCAGCGGACCGGCGTCCGGGAGCGGCGGATCGCCGAACCGGACGTTGCGGCCTCGGACCTGGCCCTGGAGGCCACCCGGCAGGCCCTGGAAATGAGCGGCCTGGAGGTGGCCGATCTGGACCTGATCATCGTGGCCACCATTACGCCCGACACCCATTGCCCGGCCGCGGCCAACTGGCTCCAGGCCAAACTGGGGGCCGACCGGGCCGTGACCTTCGACGTGACGGCGGCCTGTTCCGGGTTCATCTTTGCCTTGAACGTGGCCGAGCAGTACCTCAAGGCGGGCACCTGCGGCACCGTGCTGGTGGTGGCCGCGGAGATCATGACCCGCACCCTGAACTGGCAGGATCGGTCCAGCGCCATCCTCTGGGGGGACGGCGCCGGCGGCGTGATCCTGACCCGGGAAAAAAGGGAAAAAGGTCATCTCCTCCGTTCGACCCACATCCATACCAACGGCGCCGGCGGGGCCAACCTGCTCATGCCGGGCGGGGGCTCGAAGACCACGCCCATCTCCCACGAAAGCGTGGACCAGGACCTGCACACCCTGAAGCTGATCGAGGCCAGCGCTTCGGTGCGGGTGGCGGTCAAACACTTTTCCGAGGCCGCCGTGGAGGCGGGGGAGGCCAACGGGGTGCCGCTGGCAGCGGTAGACTGGTTCATCCCGCACCAGGCCAACCTGCGCATGATCCAGTCCGTGGCCAAACGCTTGAACGTGCCCCTCGAAAAGTTCTTTCTCACCGTTCATAAATACGGCAACATCTCCTCGGCCTCCATCCCCATCGCCCTGGACGAGGCGGTGCGGACCGGGGC
>JALOOY010000204.1 GCA_025454185.1 Thermodesulfobacteriota bacterium | reverse complement strand
GGCCGGCCCGGTAAAAGTACTCAGTGAAGCCGAATATCCTTCCAAATATGCCGGCGTTTATATGAGACCGGCTGAATCCAGAAAGATTTTTGAAGAAAGAGGCTGGAGTGAAGTGGCCGCCCTGCAGCTCCGTAACCCCATGCATCGTTCGCATGAATACCTTTGCAAAATCGCTGTAGAGGTATGTGACGGCGTTTTTATTCACTCGCTGGTAGGGAACCTGAAACCGGGGGATATTCCTGCCGAAGTGCGCGTAAAATGTATTGACTCGCTGGTAAAGAATTATTTCGTAGAAGACAAGGTCCTTCAGGGCGGTTATCCGCTGGATATGCGTTATGCCGGCCCCCGGGAAGCCCTGCTGCATGCCACCTTCCGTCAAAATTATGGGTGCTCCAGGATGATTATCGGCCGTGACCATGCCGGTGTCGGTGATTTCTACGGCATGTTTGAAGCCCAGACCATTTTTGACAAGATTCCCAAGCCGGCTGGCGGAAAAGCCTTGCTTTGCACCCCGCTAAAGATCGACTGGACCTTCTACTGCTACAAATGCGACGGCATGGCTTCCTTGAGAACCTGCCCCCACGACAAGAAAGAACGGGTCCTGCTGAGCGGCACGGCCCTGCGCAAGGGCCTGTCCGAAGGCACGCCGATTGCCGATCACTTCGGTCGCGAGGAGGTTCTGGATATTCTCCGTGAATACTATGCCGGTCTGGAAGAAAAAGTTGAAGTCAAACTGCACGGGGCGGCCACCGGAAAATAATCCCTTAGTTTTTATTTGCTGTAAGAAGTAAAAAGAGGAGATACTGTAAAAAGTATCTCCTCTTTTTGTTTGGAAAACCCTTTGGCCGGGGTCCCGCGGTACCGCATATAGGTGTCAACTTAAGGTGGATGGGTTGATTTTCTTACATACCTTGTCCACAACAGTAGTAATTCGACTCTGAGAGGCTCGTCATGCCGGACTTGATCCGGCATCCAGGCGGTTCAGGGTCTCCAACGATCCCGGATCCCGGCCTCCGCCGGGATGACAGGCTGAGGCGAATGCCTATTTTTTTCCATCAAATAAATTTTATGATTCGGGAAACCTTAAGGTGACGCCTATACGCCGTTGGCGGGACCGCCTGCGGCGGGAAGGCCTCACACGGCTTTCCCGAAACGTGCAGGTTATTTCTCTAAGGCCAAGGCAATCAACCGATCCAATAAGGCACCGAAGGTCAATCCGGCGGCCTGAGCGGCCTGGGGCAGGAGGCTGGTCGGGGTCATGCCGGGAATGGTGTTCGTTTCCAGCAGGAAAATCTCCCGGCCGCGGACGATCATGTCCGTCCGGCTGTAGCCCCGCAGGCCCAGGACCTGGTGGGCTTGGATCCCGTATTCCTGGGCCTGGCGGGTGATTTCCGGGCTGACCGGGGCCGGACAGATCTCCCGGGAGGCCCCTTTTTTGTATTTGGCCTCGTAATCGAAAAATTCGTAGCGGCCGTCGGGAATGATCTCCACCAGGGGCAGGGCCTGCAGTTGGGCATTGCCCAGGACCCCGCAGGTGATCTCCCGGCCGGCCAGGTATTCTTCCACCAGGACCTCCGCATCAAGCTGAAAGGCCTTTTCCAGCCCTTCCCTCAGCCGGGCCTCGTCCCGGACGATCGTAATGCCGAAACTGGACCCCTCCTGGTTGGGTTTGATCACCAGCGGGAAACCCAGGTCCTCAATGAGGTCTCCGGTCGAAAAGGATCGGCCCCTGGCTACCGTCCAGTCCCGGGCCACCGGAAGGCCCGCCTGGCGGTACATGAGCTTGGACAGTTTTTTATTCATGGCCAGGGCGCTGCCCAGCACTCCGGAACCCTGGTAGGGGATCCCCAGCAGCTCCAGCAGGCCCTGCACCGTCCCGTCCTCCCCGTAGCGCCCGTGGAGGATGATGAGGGCCACGTCGATGGCCGGGGCTTCGGACACCAGGCGGGGCAGGTCGGTTTTCAGGTCATATCCGGCCACCCGGTACCGTTCCGGGTCCAGGGAAAGCATCACCTGTTTCCCGCTGGCCAGGGAAACATCCCTCTCCGAGGACATCCCGCCGTAAAGAACGGCCACCCGCAGCGGTTCGGGACCGGTCATTTTTCTTTATTCTCCTCCGCAGGACCGGGAGTCAGGGTGATATCCACCCGCCTGGAAGGCAGGAAACCTTTCAGAGTCCCCACCATGCCCATGATCCCCTGGATGATGATGTCCTGGACGAAATCCTTCATGGGAATCCGTTTGCCGTCCAGCCAGACCCGGATCCGGGGCTCCCGGTAGTCCCTTAGAAACCGGTTTTCCAGCATTTCCACGATCCTGCCGGCCTCTCCCGGCTGGAAATGGGGCAGATCATCCCGAAAAGGCCTGGGCCCCACCGTGGCGATCACCACCCCCTGGACCTCCCGCAGCAGTTGTTCTTCCTGGCCCTCGGTCAGCAGGGCTATTTTCGGAAAGCGCTGCTTCTTGAACCCCTCGGTCAGCACCAGGTCCGCTTCGGGAAAAAAGAAGGAGACCAGCCGATCCAGGGGCAGGGCCGGATGGCCCCCGGCCTGGAAGAGGGAAAAATGGTCGTCGCCGCAGAGGCCCACCGTCTCCGCCCCGGCGGCCCGGAACTTGGCCGTGTCCCTGCCCTCCCGCTCCTGCGGTCCTTCTCCGGTATATTTCAGAATCCCAAACCGGTAACCCTTTGATTTTAATATGGGGATAATCTGTTCGACCAGGGTCGTCTTGCCGCTTTTCTTATAGCCCACCACGGAAACGATAAATGGCATGAGGCTCTCCTCAAGTTGAAATCAGGGTAGGGATACCATGAAAGGGGCCGGGTTGCAACCCGGTTATTCAGGCACCGGGGCATCAGGAGGCTTTTATGAGACGGAGATCGGGACCGAACCCCTTCCGGGCGAAACTGAAAAGTATTTTCACTTCCCGGCCATTCACGATGGTCACGAAACCTTTTCTTGAATGGGGCTATTTTTTAGGGTAATATAGTGACCTGCGAAGCCTGAAAATAATGTATTTTGTTCCTTCGCCGAACGCCGAACGTCCAACCGTATTCTCCTATTAAATGAGGGGATAAAGCCATGATCCAGAACAAAATCCAAATCGACGAGAAAGACCTGGAATTTATCCAAAAAGCGTACAAGCTGCTTTCCTATAAAAGCCTGAGCCATTACATGCGGGAGGCGGTTCGGGCCAAGGTCCGGGAAGACCGCAAGAAGCTGAGGGCCATCCAACGGAAGAGGGCCATGGAACAGATCGGCGCCGGCGTCTATCAGAACCATTTCGAAGGCCTCGAAGGGGAAGACTTTGAAGATCGGTGATATCGTGTGGGTCAATCTGGACCCAACCATAGGGGACGAAATCAAAAAAAAGCGACCTGTGGTCGTTTTAACCCCTTTTTCGTCGGACTGGAACCGTCCCAATCCAATGGGTTGAAAAAAAAATCGGCCATCGACTGCTTTCAAATCCGAGCCGTCAGTCACCAGCGGATTTTGGACCGACTGGGTTCCATCACCCCCCTGGAATTGACCAGAATAAAAAAATCCCTGGCCTTGATCCTCGACCTTGAAGCCGAGGATTGTGATTAGCCGGGCGATCAGCTTGGCCCCGACTTTTTCCAGCGCCTCGCCAAGGCATAACTCGTGCTGCGCCCCCCGCCTGGCTCCTTGAACAGAACGCCCCGTTTCACCAGAACATCAATGTCCCTGAGGGCCGTATCCTGCGAACTTTCGGTCAGCTTGGCCCATTTGGAGGAAGTCAGCTTGCCCTCGAAACCGTCGAAGAGCCGGTTGATGACGGCCTTCTGGCGCTCGTTGAATGGGTTCTGGGCTCGTGGATATAACCCATAATTCGCCGCACTCCTTGCGGATATTATCCCGGGTATTCACCGCAAACGCAAGCGCGTTCTCCCCTTTTATGGCGTCGGAGGACCGAAACCTACCCCAAGCCTGTTTAGGACCCGGCGGTTTTTTCTGTTGCCATCTCTTTTTTTATTGGCTAAATTTTGCTGGTCATATACCAATTCTGACCTGTAAATTAAGCCTCTTGAAATCACCCGTCCAGGGGGAAGCGCACGGCATCTCCCCGGGGAAGGATCTCCGTAATGAACAAAAAAATCCTGGCGGCCATCGACGGCTCGCGCAACTCCCTGGAGGCCCTCGATTACGTCCATCAAGTCGGGCAGCATTGTCCCGAGCTGGAAGTGGTCCTGTTTCATGTCCTGCCCCCCGTTCCGCCGGTCTATAAGGAAGATCTGCTGGCCGACCCGGTGGCTCAGAAGTATATCCGTCAATGGAAGCAGAAACACCAGGAGGCCATCGAGCAGGTCTTGCACAAATCCCGGGACAAACTGGTCCGCTGGGGCTGGGAAAAGGAGCGGGTCAAGATCAAATCCCAGGAAAAAAGGATCGGTGTGGCCCGGGACATCCTCTTCGAGGCCCACAACGGCCTGTACGACGCCGTGGTCCTGGGCCGCCGCGGCTTGAGCAAGGTGGAGGAGTTCTTTCTGGGCAGTGTCTCGGGCAAGGTCCTGCAGGGGGCCGGCAACGTGCCGGTCTGGCTCATCGGCCGCAAAACGCCGTCCCCCCATATCCTGGTGGCCCTGGACGGTTCCGAAAATGCCCTGCGGGCCGTGGACCATCTCTCCTTTATCCTGGAAAGCTGCCGCACGGAAGAGGTCAAGGTCCTCCTGTTCAATGTCTGGCCCGGACTGGTCACCCTCCTGGGACCCCGGATCATCCCCAATCTGAACTCCCTGAACGCCTCGGCCCAGGAAACCCATAGAAAGAGGTTGGAACAACACCTGGACCAGGCGGAAAGCCTGCTCCTGGAAGCCGGCCTCCCGGCCCGGCAGATCAAAAAGAAATTCTGCTGGCGCTGTTCCGACATTGCCCGGGCCGTCCTGTCGGAAGCGGAAAAAGGGGATTACGGGACCATCGTGCTGGGCCGCCGGGGCCTGTCCAAGACCCAGGAATTCTTCATGGGCAGCGTGTCCGGCAAGATCATCGAACAGGCCGGGGAGAAGACGGTGTGGGTGGTCAGTTAGGAATACGAAAAAAATGAACATCGAACATCGAACGTCCAACATCGAACATCGAATTGAGGTATGAATTCTCCTTTGGAAAAATCCTTGCCTCTGGCCGCCAAGTTTTATCTGGAGCTGCCCCGGCCCAGCCTGCGGGACAACACGGCCGACCTGGACCGGGTCCTGCGCCAACTCAAGACCCTCACCGGCCTGGAGTCTATCCAGGTCCCTTTCGACCAGATTTCGGCCTGGGTCCGGAGACTGCGGCAGGCCGATTACCGGGTTACGGCCGCACTGGCCCTGACCTTGCCCGGCGCCCGACTGTTCGACCTGGAACCGGGGGATACGACGGCAACCGCCTTCGGCCTGGCCGTGGACCTGGGCACGACCCGCATCGCCTGCCAGATCTGGGACCTGCAGCGCCGGGAGATGGTTTTCGAAACGGACTTCGACAACCCCCAGACCCGTTTCGGCCCGGACATCCTGACCCGCATCCAGATGGCGGAAAAACCGGAGGGGCTGCGGACCCTGCAGGAGGCCGTGGTCCAAGCACTGAACCGGGTCCTCCGGGACTTTACCGGGTCCCGTTCCCTAAGGCCGGAAAACCTGCTGGCCCTGACTCTGGCCGGGAACACCACCATGGTCCATCTGTTTCTCGGTCTGGACCCCTATGCCCTGCGCCGTGAGCCCTACATCCCCGTGGTCAACACCCTGGCCCCCTTGTCCGCCCGGGAACTGGGGTTGGCCCTGCACCCTCTGGGGCCGGTCTACATCTTCCCCAATGTGGGCAGCTACCTGGGCGGGGACATCCTGGCCGGCATCCAGTTTTCCGGCCTGCACCGCCAGGACGCCCTTTCCCTGCTGGTGGACGTGGGCACCAATGCCGAGGTGGTCCTGGGCAACTCCCAGTGGCTGCTCGGCTGCGCCGGGGCCGCCGGCCCGGCCCTGGAGGGCGGGGTGGCGGCCATGGGCATGACCGCCGGTCCGGGGGCCATCGAAAAAATCCGCATCGACCCCGGGACCCTGGAAGTCCGCCGGCAGCAGATCGGAACGGGGCCGCCCGCCGGGATTTGCGGCTCGGGCCTCATCGACCTGGTGGCCGAAATGTTTACGGCCGGTCTGATCGACATACGGGGGAAATTCAACCGTAAGGTAAAGACCGAACGCTGGGTGGAAGTTGACGGGCAGCCGGCTTTTCTGCTGGCCCCGGCCCAAGAGACTCAAACCGGCAGGCCCATCATCTTCACCCAGGTCGACCTCGACATCCTGCTCCGGTCCAAGGCGGCCATGTACACCATTCTCACCACCCTGGTCCAGTCCGTGGGCCACCGGTTGGACGAGGTGGAAAACTTCTTCGTGGCCGGGGCTTTCGGCAACCATATCGACCCGGAAAAGGCCATCACCATCGGCCTGCTGCCGGACCTGCCCCGGGAGCGTTTCCGGCCCCTGGGCAACACCTCCCTGAAAGGGGCCGCGGCCCTGCTGCTGGACCAGGGGAGGCAGGAGGAGATCCGGCGCATCGCCGGCGCCATCACCTATTTGGAAATGAACGTCAACCAGGATTTCATGAACCGCTTCAGCGCCGCCCGCTTTCTGCCCCATACCGACCTTAGTCTTTTTCCTTCGGTCCCGCGGCCGCTTTGATCGTTTCCATTCGATGTTGGACGTTCGATGTTCGATGTTCGTCCGTTGTCCTGCTTCCCGGCTCCTCTCCCAAGTTTCTAACGTAAGGGAGGGGTTAATCCCCTCCCGCTCCGCGGGTGCGCGGGATGGCCGGGGGCGGAGGGGGATAAACCCCCTCCCTACTAAAAACTTTCTCTCGATCCCGCGACCATTTTAGAACTAAAAAATGAACATTCAACATCCAACATCCAACATCCAACATCGAATTGGGAGGTATTGCACAGCCGCCCCCGGCTGTGCCCTTGTGATGGGCTGGATTCCGGATCTCCCTTCGGTCGTCCGGAATGACGAAACGGATGAATATCATCTTTCCTGCTTCGGGGATTCCCATCCGCAGCCGGTCCCGGTCTTTTCCATTCGATGTTGGATGTTGAATGTTGAATGTTCGATGTTCGTCCCTGAATTTCGTCTTCCAGGCTCTCCTCCCAAGCCTGAAGGTTTCGCATGAAAATGACCGCCCCAACCAGGCGACCCTGGGGCCTGCTCCTCTACAACCTTTTGGGAGGGGTCATTTTTTTAGTTGGGTTTCCCTTCCTACTGCTGTATACTCTTTCCCAGGGAAAATATAACGAACGCCTGGTGGAACGGTTGGGCCGCTATCCCTACGGCCTGAAACCGCGGGATTATTCCCCGGACAAGCGACCCCTTTGGGTCCATGCCGTTTCGGTGGGCGAGGTCAAAGCGGCGGTTGCCCTGGTCCGCAAGATTCGGGAACAGGTCCCCGATGTTCCCCTCCTATTTTCAACCACTACCCCGGCAGGAAGGGAAACAGCAGAAAAACTCCTGGGGGAGGAAATTCCGGTCATTTATTACCCCCTGGATTTCCATCTCTGCGTCAAAAGGGCGCTCAAGTTTTTTCGACCCCAAATTTTTATCGGGATAGAAACGGAGCTTTGGCCTAATTTTATCTATTATGCCGACAGGTTGGGGACGCGGCTGGTCCTAGTCAACGGCAGGCTTTCCGCGCGATCTTTTAAGCGTTACTTAAAGTTATCCTGGCTGTTTTCACCGCTGCTTAACCTGTTCCGGCTGCTGCTGGTGCGCCAGGAAGAGGATGCCGCCCGGTTCCGGAAACTGGGGGCCCCGGCGGACCGCATCCAGGTGCTCGGCAACATCAAGTTTGACGGCCTGGCGGATCAGGCCACCGCGGCCCTTGAAATCGGGATCCGCCGGCGGCTTCATTTGCCGGAGGGCAGCCGGGTCCTGGTGGCCGGCAGCACCCGCAGCGGGGAGGAGGAGATCCTGGCCGCTGTATATGAGCGACTCCGGCCCTCCTTTCCGGATCTCCGCCTGATCCTGGCGCCCCGGCACTTGAACCGGGTGGCCGGGATCGAAGCCCTGCTGAAACGGCGCGGGCTGGCCTATGATCTCTACAGCCGGACCCTGACCTCCCGGGACGGCCCGCCGGCGCCGGTCATCCTCGTGGACCGCATGGGTGACCTCTTCGCCCTCTACAGTGTGGCCAGCCTGGTCTTCTGCGGGGCCAGCCTGGTCCCCAAGGGCGGGCAGAACATCCTGGAGGCGGCGGCCTGGGGCAAACCGGTCTTTTACGGGCCCCACCTGGAAGACTTCCGCGACGCCCGGCAACTGCTGGAAGCGGCCGGGGCCGGGATCACGGTTCGGGACCCGGAGGA
>JALOOY010000203.1 GCA_025454185.1 Thermodesulfobacteriota bacterium | reverse complement strand
CGGGTCGCGGCCGAGGAAGCGCTGCAGGCCGTGGACTATCTGCCGGGAACCGCGGCCCTCATTCGTCGCCGCCTTTTTTCCCGGATCGGTTTGTTCGACGAGGATTATTTTTTCGGCGGAGAGATGGCTGATTTATGTGAACGGGCCCGGCAGGACGGGTCTGAGCCGGCGGTCCATTACCGGGCCGGCGCCACCCACCACCTGGAGCGGTCCTCGGCCGTACGGGAAAATCTCCATATCTATTATATCCTGCGCAACCGTTTTCTTTTCATCCGAAAATTCCGGGCAGGCCGGAAGGGCCGTCTGCTGGCCTTTTGGTCGGCCGCGGGTTTGTACCTGGCCGGGGCGGCCCTGCTGCAAAGGCGGACCCAGCGCTGCCGCGCCATCGGTCTGGCCCTGGGGGATGGCTGGGCCGGAAGGTACGGCAACCAAAATCAGCGTCTGCTGCCGGGCCGCGGCTGCTCCTGAAGATTGGCCCGGATGAACATCCTTTTTCATCACACCGCCGTTCCCGCCGACCTGCCCCGTCTGGATGCCGTCATGCAGGAAATCGATTTTCTACAGCGCCATTTCCGGGGTCGAACGGTTTGGCTGCGGCCCCGGCTGCGGGCTTTTCTGCCCTTTCCCCGCTATTTTTTTGGATTTCAAGCGCTGCGCTGGCTGCGTTTTCAGGAAGGGGAGGTGGATTTTCACCATGTGTTCAACCCCGACCTTTATCTGTTCCCGGTGCTGACTTGGCTGAAGCGGCCCATTATTTATTCCCCGGTAGCCGGGTTGAGCAAGAGCGGCCGGACCCCGGCCCCATCCCTGAAGCGCCGCCTGGCCTGGATCGTGGTGAACAATCGGCGGGACTGGGAGAGCCTCCAGGAGTTGGGCTTCAGCCGGGTGCGGCTGATCCCGCCCGGTTTTGACCGCTCCGCTTTTACCCCCTCCCCGCCGCCGAGTGATAAGCGGTTGACTTTACTGGTGGGTTCCGCCCCCTGGAATCTGAGCCAGTTTAACACCAAGGGCGTGGACACCCTTTTGGCGGCCGTCGGCCAAATTCCCGACCTGAAGTTGATTTTTCTATGGCGGGGAATTCACGGCCGGGAAATGGAAAAAAAGGTTATCCGGGCCGGGGTGGGGGACCGGGTGGAGTTGATCCAGGGCGCCGTGGACGTCAACCGGGTGTTGGCCGGGGTCCACGCCGGCATCGTCCTGGCTGATCGGCCAACCTTGGTCAAGGCCTATCCGAACTCCCTGATGGAAGCGCTGGCTGCCGGGCGGCCCATATTAATCAGCCGCTGCATCGCCATGGCCGACCTGGCGGAAGAGACCGGGTGCGGCGTGGTATTAGACGATAATTCTCTGGCCGAAGTGGTCCGGGGGATCCAAATCCTGCGGGCCGGCTACGGGGAGTATCAGCAAAAGGCGCTGGCGGTAGGCCGGGAGCGCTTTTCGCCGGCGATTTCGCTGGAGGGCTACCGGGACCTGTACGCGGCCGTGCAGCGGACCGGACTTTGAGCGGGACGGGGGGAGGACCCCGGCTCCGATCCTAAAGGCCGACCGCGGCGCCGAGTTCGGATACCCTGGCCCGGAAGCGGGAGCTATCGAAACGGCGGCTGTCCCGCGAGGCCTGCTCGGCCAGTCGCAGGCGCCGGGACGGGTCCCGGATAATCAGCCAGGTATAGCGGAGCAGTTCCCGGAGGTCGTACCAGAGAAATCCGTTGCGTTCGTGATCGACAATTTCTCCCTGCCCCCCCCGCCCGAAAACGACGGGGACGCATCCCGAGGCCATGCCTTCTACGGTGGTGATGCCGAAATGCTCGAACTTGTCCGGATGACGCCGGGGGTTCTCGCCATAGCCGCAGGCGTGCCAGTAGATCGAACTTGCACTGTACAGGGCCACCAGGTCGGGATGGGGGAGATCGGGATGGAAAAAAATCGGGTACCCCCGGGACCGGGCCGCCAGTTTTTCTAAATAGCGCCGGTGCGGCCTTTCCGCCCGGGTGCCGCCGGCCAGGTGCAGTTCCCAGCCGGAAAGCCCTTGATCAACCATTTTCTGGAAAGCGGCGATGAGGAGGGCGTGTTTTTTATTGTGCAGGCCGGGAAAGAAGCGCCCCACACTGAGTATCTTGGGGCCTTTTTCCCCGGGATGAAATTGGCGCACCGCCACCGGGGGATTGATAATCTCGCTGGGCCGCTGCCAGTACTCTTCGACCCAGCGGCGGGAGTAGTCGGAGATGGTCCAGATGGCCTGGTAGGTATCGATACAGGCCTGGACCGGCGGTTCTTCCGCCGGGATACGGAGCAGGCGGTTTTTCCAGCCGGGGAAGGGATTGTCCGGCAGGCGGCGGAAGAGGGCCTGGCCGGGATGCCGAATGTGCGGGTCTTTCAGCACCAGGGCCGCAGGATGCCCCTCCGGTTCGGGTGACCCCGCCTCGGAGGCCAGGACCAAGACGCGGGGCCCGGGGGAAGTTTTCCGGGGCACCGTTATTTCACAGGTCGTGAAGGCGCCTTCCGGCGCCAGGTCGATTTCCCGGAGGGGCTGATCGTTCAAGTAGGCCGTAACCCGGTGTAGTGCAGGGTGTCCGGAGGCGATCTGAAAAGAAAAGGAATAATCGCTTCCGGCGCCGGGCAGATCCAGGCTGAGGGCCGGCAGGGTCTTCAGCGTCAGGTGGCCCCCGCCGTTGGTCAGCGTGGCGGAACAGTTGTTCAGGGTGGGTACCATAAAAATCCGCTTCAGCAGCCGCGCCGTCCGCTGTTTGGCCGCCGGCAGCAGCCCCGGAGTCGGGGGCGAGGGGAAATAGACCATCAGGATGTTTAGCCCGGCCCGGGCCGGGAAAAAACGCTGGTAGGAGGCGTTGATGAAGCAGTCGAACCGGGCGGTCATCCGCTCCAGGTCCCGGGCGGCGCAGGAAGGGAAAACCAGGAAGGTGACCCGGGATACATCCAGGGCCAGCCGCTCCCGGACGGCGTCCGCGGTAACCGCTTCATGGCTGATGAAGGTCACCTGGTGGGTCCGCGAGAGGTGTTCGGCCAGGGAGAGGCTGTAGCGTTCGCCTCCCCCCAGAGTAGGCAGGGAGCGGTTGTAAAGGCCGACTTGCATTCGTAGATAAATTTCGGGGCAGCGCTGCTTGACTTGGAGTTTTTATTATAATAAAACGGGTTCGGCGCGTCAGAGAATTCGTAGGCCCATAGCGGGAGGTGCAAACCTTTTATCCGCTAAAACCAGGTAGAACCCACTTTAACGCATGGCAGAGATTGGCCCAATGTTTATGGCGGAAACCCTTCCATTTGTCTCAGTGATCATTGTCAATTTTAACGGACTTCACTATTTACCGGCCTGCCTGGAAGCCTTGACCAAGCAAATCTATCCGGGTGATCGGTTGGAGATCATTGTCTCCGATAACGGTTCAACCGATGGATCGGTGGAATTTATCTCCCGGGAATATAAAAACGTCCGCCTGCTGGAAAACAGGAAAAATTTAGGTTTCGCTCTGGGCAATAACGTGGCCCTGGAGGCGGCTCGAGGAGATTTTCTCGTTCTGCTCAATAACGACACAGCGCCGGAGCCGGGATGGCTGAAGAGCCTGGTCGAAGTGGCCGTGAAATATCCTGATGCCGGGTTGGTTACAGGTCGGACGCAATTATTTTATGATCAACTGACGTTGACGATCCAATCCGAAAATTGCGGGACCTTGGCATCCGGACCGTTGCCGTCTATTCATATCTTCGGGATAGATCATGGCCTTCCAGGAGGAACCGTTCAATACCTGGAGGGAAATTGGGAACTGCGGCCGCAAGGGAGACAGTCCGCGGTAAGCCGGTTTCACGGTAGGGCGCGGATAGGGGTCCCTGTTCCCCGGCATGACCGGGAATACACCATCCATTTTTCCTTGGCTGCGGATCGAATGGCCGAGGTTCCGGTAGCGGTAAAATTATTCCCGGATGATATAACCCTGGACCATTGGGAAATAAGCGGTGCAAAACCTCAAAATTATTCGTTAACATTACTTTCCGGGGTTCGATCCCGGGCTACGCCGGTAATTCAAAATGCCGGTTCGCTCGTTTTTAAAAATGGAGCGGGAAGGGATCGGGGAACGGTGGTGCGAGACGCCATTTATTTTTTCGAAGAAGACCGCGGGCAATTTGGTTCCGAAGAGGAGGTTTTTGCCGGTTGTGGCGCCAACCTGCTCCTGCGGAGAGAGATGTTGAGGGAGGTCGGCGTTTTTGATCCAAATTTTTTTATGTATTATGAAGATACCGACCTATCCTGGCGGGCCCGTTTAAAAGGCTGGAAGGTATTCTACGCACCTCAGGCCATCATACGCCATATCCATTGCGGCACCTCCCAGGAATGGTCGCCCTCCTTTATTTTCTATACGGATCGCAATCGGCTGGCCATGCTCTTCAAGAACGGGACCTGGTCCAGCGTAACCCGGGAATGGGGCGGGTACGGCTTGCGGTTTTTGGAGGGTATTTTTCAATTATCCCGGGATCTCCTGCGGCGGGGGAAGACGCCGCACACCCCTTGGGCGGTCTCTAAAATCAGGAGTAAGGTCTTGTTTTCTTTATTTTGCTGGCTGCCGCGACTGGTGAAGGAACGTCATTTTATCCAAAAAACAAGATCAGTTTCAAAAGCCGGGATTGACCGCTGGCTGGTGCCGTTGAGTCGTTCATGAAAGTCGGTATCTATAACCGCTGGTTGGCTACCCTGGGAGGCGGGGAGAAATACAGTTTGTCCATCGCCGAACACCTTTCTCGCCAGCACCAGGTAATGGTGCTGAGCCACCAGGAAGTGCCCAAAGCCCTGGCTTCCGAACGGCTGAAATTGGACTTGTCCGGCGTGGAATTTCGTACCATTCCGGATTATTCCTCGGAGTCGCTCAAAAAAGTCAGTGCCGGTTTTGACCTGTTTTTTAATGCCGCCTTCATGAGTTATTTTCCCGCCCGCAGCCCCTGGAGTATTTTTCTGG
>JALOOY010000202.1 GCA_025454185.1 Thermodesulfobacteriota bacterium | reverse complement strand
CCCATACTGCCCCAGCAGCAGTTGGGTCAGGTAGCGGGCCCCGGCCTTGTCCAGCGGTTTATTGCCCGAACCGCACTGGGGCGAGTGGATGCAGGAAGGGCAGCCCTCTTCGCAGTCGCACTCGGCGATCAGGTCGGAGGTCCGCTGCAGCAGGTCTTCGATGATCTCGAAGCCCCGCTCGGCCAGGCCGACCCCGCCCGGTACGCCGTCATAAATAAAAATGGCTCCTTTCTCCACCTGGGGATGGCGCACATAACAGATGCCGCCGATGTCCCCCCGGTCGCAGAGGGCGTAGAGGGGAAACATGCTGATGGCCCCGTGCTCCAGGGCATGGAGGCTGCCCATGACCTGGAAATGGGAGGCCTTCAACTGTTCCTGCAGGGCCTCCTCCACCTCGATCCACAGACCCCGGGTCTCGAAGGTCAGGGAGGGGAGTTCCAGGGGGTAGGCGCCCAGCAGCTCCTGGCCGTAAATGGCCCGCTTTTCATAGCCGGTAAAGGTTTCCGTAACCAGGACCCGGCCGAAGTTGATCAGGAAATTCCCCACCGGGCGGACCTTTTCCTTTTCGATGATCTCCGTTTCTTTCTGGGCCTGGATCCGGGTGTAATAGTTGACCTCCCGCGGCTTGACGTAGATGTTTTTCTCGAAAAGGTCCAGTTCCTCCACCAGGAACTGGACGGCCCGGTGCAGGTAAATAGCCCCGGGATGGCATTCGCGGAAGGCCCGCACCCCGTCCACGGTACCGATGACCCGGCCCTGGCGTCCCTCCATGATGGTGTAGGATTCCCCCACCGAGCGGATGTTCACCTCCCGCTGGGGATTCTTGCGGCGGGAAATCCAGCCGTCCCCGGCGGCATTGCGCAGGAGCCGGCCCTCCTTTTCCAGGGCTGTAAGTTCCGGCCCGCAGGCCTCCGGGGTGAAAAACGGATCGGCGGCGGACAGGGGCAGCTCGGCCGCCGCACAGACCAGGTGGGCCTTGAGGATGGGGCTGTTGCCGGGGTCCACCACGGCCGCCTCGAAGCCCCGCTCGAAAAAATTTTCCGGATGGCGGATAAAATACTGGTCCAGGGCATCCGGCTGGGCCACGAAGAAGATGGCCGACTCCTGCTGGGACCGGCCCACCCGGCCGCCGCGCTGCCAGGTATTGATGATGCTCCCCGGATACCCGACCAGGATGCACACGTCCAGGCTGCCGATATCGATGCCCAGTTCCAGGGCGCTGGTGGAAATCACCCCCAGCAGCTCGCCGCTGGAGAGCTTTTGTTCGATGACCCGGCGCTCCTCCGGCAGGAACCCGGCCCGGTAGGAACTGACCTTTTCCTTGAGCTCCGGGGCCATCTGGGCCACCCATTTGTGGATCAGCTCGGTCTGCCGCCGGCCCTGGGTGAAGAGGATGGTCTTCTTGCCCTTGGCCAGGCAGTGGCTGAAAAGGCGGGAGGCCACCACGGCCGGGCTGATGTCGGGATTGATAAACAGAAAATGCTTGGCCGGCGAAGGAAAGCCGCTCTCCTGGACCACGGTGAAAGGCAGGCCCGCCAGGGCCCGGGAAAAATCCTCAGGCCGGGCGATGGTGGCCGAGGAAAGGACGAACTGGGGCTCGCTCCCGTAAAGCCGGCAGATTCGCCGCAGGCGGCGGACGATCTGAACCACGTGGCTGCCGAGGATCCCCTTGTAGGTGTGGGCCTCGTCGATGACCACCAGTTTCAGGTTCTTGAAAAATTCCTTCCAGGTCTCGTGAAAAGGGAGCAGTCCCAGGTGCAGCATGTCCGGATTGGAGATGACCACCGGCGGCGGTTTCTGGCGGATCTTTTTCCGGGCGCTGGGTGGGGTGTCGCCGTCGTAGATGGCCGTCAGGCCGCCGGGATAGGGCGGCAGAAAGGGGGCCCATTCTTCCAGAGTCTTGCGCTGATCCTGCTCCAATGCCTTTATTGGAAATAAAAACAATGACTTTGAAAGCTGATTCTCAAGCAGTTTCTTCAAACAGGTCAGGGCATAGATGAGGGTCTTGCCGCTGGCTGTGGGGGTGGCTACGATCGTGTGTTCACCCCGCTGCAGGGCTTCCAGCGCTTCCACCTGATGGCAATAAAAGGAGGCCAGTCCCTTCTGCTCCAGGCCTTCCCGCAAGGCTGCCGGCAGGGAAAAAGACAGGCGATCCCAGCGTGCCTCCCGGGCCGGGATTCTCTGGTGATACACGATCCCTTCTCCCAGGGGGGTCTTCTTGAGCTGTTTTAAAAACCGTTCCATAATCTCGCTTATTACGTTTGTTGCAGTCCGGGACCAGGTCTCAGACCGGTCCCGCCGAAACAAAAGAACCTGATAATACATCAAGCTAAACAATAATTAATAATTGATAATTAGTTGTTAATTATTAATTATTGTTTTTATGAAAATTAATCCTTATTCGATGCTGGATGTTCGTCTTTACTTCCCCTTGAACACCGGCGTCCTTTTCTCCAGAAAGGCCTGCACCGCCTCCAGGTGATCGTCGGTCCGGCTGAGCAGGGCCAATTGGGAGGAAATGAAATCGAGGTGGCCCCGCAGGCTGCTGTGCCGGGATGCGTACACGGCCCTCTTCATCATGCGCACGGCCAGGGGCGGTTTGGAGGCCAGCTTTTCCGCCAGTTTCAGACTTTCCTCCAATAAGCGGTCCTCCGGGACCACCCGGTTGACCAGCCCCAGGCGCAGGGCCTCCTCGGCTGAAACGATATCCCCGGTGAGCAGGATCTCCAGGGCCTGTCCCAGGCCCACCAGTCGGGGCAGATAGTAGGCCCCGCCGTTGCCGGCCACCAAACCAATATTTATATAAGATGCCGAAAATTTAGATTTTTCAGAGCAAATCCTCAAGTCACACATTAAAGCCATGTCCAATCCAGCCCCGGCAGCGGCGCCGTTTACGGCGGCGATTACGGGCTTGTCCAAATTTTCCATAACAAAAGATATGGGATAGACATAATCCCACAGAAAACGCTTCATGTCCCAGCCCCTCCTTTTTCCGGCGGCCATCTCCTGGAGATTCCCTCCGGTGCAAAAGGTATCCCCCCGGGCGGTCAGGACGATCGCCCGGATGGCGTCGTCGTCCCGGGCCCCTTCCAGGGCCTGACGCCAGAGGGTCACCATCTCCTGGCTGATGGAGTTCTTGGCCTGGGGCCGGTTGATGGTCAGTATGGCGATCGGGCCTTGTTTTTGGAAAAGAAAATGCGGTTCGGGCATGATAGGCTCCTTTGGACGAAAATACCGTTCGGCGAGAGAGTTTACTACAAAATTTTCATGCTTTGCCAACATCGAATGTCGAATTTGTAGCACAGCCGCCCTCGGCTGTGTAGCCTGGGGACTCGCCCTGGGTATGGTGGCCTAGCATGGTGGCCTAGCAAGGATAACCGAGAAGGATCGTCTCAGTGTAACAAAGATGCCCCCGCTTGGACCCCATCCCCGGTTCGGAAAACAAATTTTCATGAACGGATTGGGTTGTCAAGGTCTTTTGATGGAATTGTGTCGGGAATTGGATTGGACGCCCTGGGAATTATTGGGGCAGTTAAAAGCCCGGGGCCGCTACTTGAACGTTTCTCTGGAAGATTGGCTGGGCTCGGCAACCTCGGATTTCCGAGACTGACAAATCCTCCCAACTCCCCGCCTTGACAATCCGCTTAAATTTTGTTATTAATTTTAAATGTTTGATGAATATTTGGACCGATTTATCCACTTCCTGCGGGTGGAAAAGGGTTTGGCCGCCAATACCCTCGAGGCTTACAGCCGGGATTTGGTCGCGTTCCTCCGTTTTCTGGAAGCCCGGGGGATCGCCGACCTGGCCGAACCCCGGGCCGAAACCTTATATGCATATTTGAAAGACTTGCGGGCTCGGGATCTTTCCAGCCGCAGCCAGGCCCGCAGCCTCTCGGCCCTGCGTTCTTTTTTCCGGTTTCTCCAGGAGGAGGGTCTGCGGAAAGACAACCCCCTGCTCCCCCTCCAGAGCCCGAAACCCGGCCGGTCCCTGCCCAAAACCCTCTCCGGACTGGAAGTGGAAAACCTGCTCCGCCAGCCCCGCACCGACCACCCGCTGGGGCTGCGCGACGGCGCCATGTTGGAGGTCCTCTACGCCTCCGGACTGCGCGTGTCGGAAATCGTTTCGCTCACCTTGAATCAACTGGAGCTGGAAGCCGGCCTGATCCGGGCCATCGGCAAAGGCTCCAAGGAGCGGCTCATCCCCTTCAGTTCCCTGGCCCGCCGCCGCCTGGAGGAATACCTCCTTTCCGGCCGCAAGCACCTTTTGAAAGGGAAGGCCTCACCCTACGTATTCGTGAACAGCCGGGGAGGCCGGCTGTCCCGGCAGGGCTTCTGGAAAATCCTGGGCGCCTACTGCCGGCAGGCCGGCATAACCCGCAAGGTGTCCCCCCACACCCTGCGGCACTCCTTTGCCACCCACCTTCTGGAAGGCGGGGCGGACCTGCGCTCGATTCAAACCCTGCTGGGGCACGCCGACATCTCCACTACGCAAATATATACCTCGGTCACCTCGGAGCACCTGCGCGAAGTCTACCGCCGTTACCACCCCCGAGCTTAACACTATATGGACAATCCAAACACTGGTCCATTGGACATTCCCGAAACCGGCGGCCTGCAGGTCGTTACCACCCACCTGAATGCCGATTTCGACGGCCTGGCCTCCATGATGGCCGCCAAGAAACTCTATCCCGAGGCCCTGCTGGTCTTTCCCGGTTCCCAGGAACAGAACCTGCGCAACTTTTTCCTCCAGTCCACCGTCTACCTCTACAATTTCATCAAGCTCAAGCAAATCCCTCTGGACCGCGTGCAACGGCTCATCCTGGTGGATACCCGTCAGTCCGACCGCATCGGAAAATTCAGTGACATTGTCGGTCGGCCGGACCTGGACATCCATATTTATGACCACCATCCCAGCGCCGAGGGCGATCTGCAGGGGTCGCTGGAGATCGTTCGGCCGGTGG
>JALOOY010000201.1 GCA_025454185.1 Thermodesulfobacteriota bacterium | reverse complement strand
CGGGGCGATATCCCCGCCTTCGACAGCGATCGCGGCAAGCTGCAGCAGATATTCCTGAACATCATCAACAACGCCTTTGCGGCCATGGAGGCCGGAGGCCGCCTGGACATTACGGTAAAAAGGGTCACGGAAGGATCGGTGGCGATTTCCTTTGCCGACACCGGCAAGGGGATTTCTCCCGAGGACCTGAAAAGGGTCTTCGAGCCCTTTTTTACCACCAAGGCCAGCAAAGGGGGAACGGGTCTGGGGCTTTCGATCACCTATGGGCTGGTCCAGGAACTGGGGGGTACCATCCAGGTGGAAAGCACCGTGGGGCAGGGGACCCGTTTCACCGTAACCATACCCCTGCGGTATGAGAAAAGGAACAGGGAAAGCGATGCGGATATTGTTAGTGGATGATGAAGCCGAGCTGGTTTCCACCCTGGCGGAGCGGCTCTCCTTCAGAAATATCGAGGCCGACTGGGTCACCACGGCCGAGGAGGCCCTGGAACGGGTGGAAAAACAGGGCTACGACGTGGCCGTTCTGGATGTGAAGATTCCCCGCATCTCCGGACTGGCCCTGAAAAAAATGCTGGAGGAGAAGGATCCCCGGTTGAAATTTATTTTCCTCACCGGCCACGGTTCGGAGGAGGATTTCATGATCGGTTCGGCCGAGGCCGGTGAGGCCTATTACCTGATCAAACCGGTGGACCTGAACCGGCTGATCGAAAAACTCAAGGAGATTACCGGGACGTAAGAGGAAGGAATTATGGCGATCCACTGGGAAATGATAGCCCCGGAGGGGTTCAAGTTCTTTGGAAAAATGTCGGCTTCGATCTCCCACGAGATAAAAAATGCGCTGGCCATCATCAACGAGAATGCCGGGTTGCTGGAAGACCTGACGCTGCTGGCCGAACAGGGTCGGCCCACTGATCCGGAACGGTTAAAGAAACTGGCCGGCTCGATTGCTAAACAAATTCAGCGGGCCGACGGTCTGGTCAAGCGGTTGAACCGTTTTGCCCACAGCGCCGATGAAGCGGAGAAAACCGTCGACCTGGGGGAGACGCTGGATCTGATCGCCGCCGTGGCCCAGCGCCTGGCCTCCCAGCGGGAGGCGCGCCTGGAGCTGGTTCTGCCGAAGGACCCGCTTCGGGTTGGCGTCAACCCTTTTTTACTGTAAAATCTGATCTGGTTATGTTTGGATTACCTGTTGGCCGGCGGGCATAAGACGATCCAACTCCTGGCCGAAGAAACGGCGGAAGGACCACGGATCAGGCTGCGGGGGCAGTTAGGCTTGAAGGGTTCCCCGGAGGACTTTCCGGCCGGGAGAGAAACAGCGCTCCTGGAAGCCTTGAACGCCGAGATGGAAGTAGACGAACCGGACGGAGGGATTAGCCTTCGTCTATTAAAAACTATTTAAGGAAGGCCCGCCGGCACGGGATGACGCCGTGGGAAGCTGGCCGGAGAGGAGAAATGTCATGTCTGAAAAAGTGTTGCTGGTTGACGACGAGGTCGATTTTCTGGATACCCTTTCGGAGCGCATGCGCGCCCGCGGCATGGAGGTGTCCACCTCCAGTTCGGGGGCGGAAGCCCTGAAAAAGGTGGAGCAGGAATCCTATGACGTGATCATCCTGGACCTGATGATGCCGGGTGTGGACGGTCTGGAGGCCCTGAAAATCCTGAAAGAAAAAAAGCCGGAACTGCAGGTCATCCTGCTCACCGGCCACGCCTCCGTGGAAAAGGGCATCGAGGCCATGAAATTAGGGGCCATGGATTTTCTGGAAAAACCGGCGGACCTGAGCCAGTTGACCGACAAAATCAAAAAGGCCCAGGCCAAGAAAATGCTGATCGTGGAAAAGCAGAAGGAAGAAAAGATCAAGAAGATACTGGAAGAGAAGGGGTGGTAGAAACACGAGGGATTCCCGGAGGGCCGTCATGCCGGACCCCGGCTTATCCCGCTCCTAAAGCGGGACCGGGGCAGGCCTGATCCGGCATCCAGGGCATTTCAAGCTCCTCGCTACCTGGATTCCGGCCTTCGCCGGAATGACGGCCTTGTTCCAAGGACGAGGGTTAGGTCTTGAACGGTTTGAAATCCCTGGCCTGGAGGCTGGTTTCCCGCATGAGCTTGTGAAAATAAGGCCTTTCCAGGCCGCTCTCCTTGGCGGCCAGGGAAACGATCCCGGCGTTGCGGGTCAAGGCCCGGCGGAGGTATTCCTGCTGAAAGTTGGAAACCAGCCGGTCCTTGGCCTCTTTGAAAGGCAACCGGTACATTTCCTCATCCGCTTCGGGGGGGTGGAGGTTGGCCTGGGGCCGGGGAAAGAGGTTGGCGATCTCCAGGACTCCCGATTTACTTAGAATAACTCCCCTTTCGATAACGTTTTCCAATTCCCGCACATTGCCCGGCCAGGGCAGACCCGTCAAAAAATCCAGGGCCTCCGGCGCCAGGCCTTTGATGGTCTTCTGATTGATCCGGGCGTACTTATCCAGAAAGTGGTGGGCCAGCAAAGGAATATCCTCCCGCCGTTCGCGTAAGGGGGGCATGACGATCTGGATGACGTTCAGGCGGTAGTAGAGATTTTCCTGGAACTCCCGCTGGCGGACTTTCTGGGCCAGGTCCTGCTGGGTGGTGGCGATGAGGCGGACATCGGCAGGCCGGTCTTCCGGACCGCCCATGGGACGGTAGTGCCCTTCCTGGAGCAGGTGGAGCAGCTTGGTCTGGATGAGGGGCGGCAGACTTCCGATCTCCTCCAGGAACAGGGTCCCCCGGTCCGCCTCCTCTACCAGTCCTTTTTTATCCCAGATGACATCGGGCAGGTACCCCTTGGCCTGCCCGAAAAGCTCGCTCTCCAGCAGGTATTCGGGAATGACCGAGCAGTTCAGGGGCATGAATTTATGCTCCCGCCGGTTGCTCTGGTAATGGATGGTGCGGGCCGCCAGTTCCTTGCCGGTCCCGGGTTCCCCGCTGATGAGCACGGCGGCGTTGGTTTTGGCCACCTGGGTCACCGTATCGTAGACTTCCTGCATGACGGGACTCTCCCCGAAAATGAAGGAGGCCTTGACCTGATCCTCCAACTCCCGGCGCAGGAGCATGTTCTCGGTGCGCAGCCGGCGGAAATCCAGGGCCTTGGCGATGGCCACCAGAATTTCGTTTTGTTTGAAAGGTTTGGTGATATAGCTGAAGGCCCCTTTCTGCATGGCCTCCACCGCCGAATCGATGGTCCCATAGGCGCTGATGATAATTACCGGCAGGTCCGGATGGTCCCGGTGAATTTCTTCCAGCAGGGCCAGACCGCTCATGTCGGGCATGCGCAGGTCGGTGATGACCAGGTCGAAAGGGGATTCCTGCAGGTCCCGCAGGGCCTCCCCCGGATCGGAGGAAGTGCTTACCAGGTAGTCGGTCTTGTCTTCGATAATGGTCTTGAGCATGTCGAGCATGTCGACTTCATCATCGATGATTAAAATCTTTTCAGCCATGGGTATTCGGTATTACCAATAAATTTTCTTTTTTTCCGTATAGGCCGCCAGGCCTTTTTCAACCGCCGCCAGGATGCGGTCTTTGCGAAAAGGTTTGGGGAGATAGTCGAAGGCCCCCTTTTTTTGGGCTTCCCCGGCGTTCTCCGGACTGTCATAGGCCGTGATCACGATGACCGGCAGGTCCGGGTCCTGACCGTGGACCGTTTCCAGGACCTCCGCGCCGCTCCGCCCCGGCATGCGCCAATCGGTAATGACCAGATGGATTTCCTGGTCCCGGAGAATGTGTTCCAGCTCCAGGGGATTGGGGGTGGTTACCACCTCATAGCGGCCCCGTTCGGCCAGGATCATGCGCAGCAGGACCAGCATGTCGGGCTCATCATCGATAACCAGCAATCGGAAGGGCATTTGACGGAGCTCCCTCTAAAATCAGCCGGCGGGCGCTGAGGTCGGCCCCGTTTTTTTCAGGGCCGCCAGTTCCATTTTCATCTTGCGCCATTCCATGGCCCGGTCGATGGAGATGAGGATGTGTTCCTTGCGAAAGGGCTTGGTAATGTAATCGTAGGCCCCGGCCCGGATGGCCTCCTCGGCCGATTCCGAGGAGCCGTAGGCGGTAATGACGATAACCGGCAGATCCGGATACTTGGCGCGGACTTCCCGGACCACTTCCAGTCCGCCCAAGGCCGGCATCCGCAGATCGGTGATCAACAGGTCGAAGGCCTGGTTGGCGAGCATCTGGAGGGCCTCCAGGGGGTTGTTGGTGGTGGAGACCCGGTAAGGGGTCTTATCCAGAATAATCAATTCCAGCAACTCCAGCATGTCCAGTTCATCGTCCACTATCAGGATCGTTTCCGCCATCGCACCCCCACACCGCCTTGACCACGGCAACCAAAACTTTATATACTATCTCTTTTGATAAAGCGGGTCAATTTCATAAAGGAATTAAATGTTGAAATTTTTCAAGTGTTCCTTGAAGAACTCCTCGATGGACCAGTCCACAATGGCTTCGTTATACATGACCATGTCCAGTTGTTTGGTGTAGACCGTCAGTTTCCCCAGGGCGAAAAGGGCTTTTTCCAGTATTTCCCGGCTCTGATGGGCCAGGGAAGCCTCGAGCAGGTCCAGCTTCTTGTTCACCTGGAAGTGGAGCCGGTCTAAAATCGTGCTGATCAGTCGGGCCCGCCGGTCGCGCCGGTCCACCGTGGCCCCTCCGCCTTTAAAATTAAACTTGATATAATTATTTTCAACCCCTTCGTCGCCGAAGACTTCGATGGTAGAGAGGTGGTAGCCCAGGCGGATGCTGAAATTCAGGTAATCGCGGGACAGGAGGGCAAAGCTTTTTTCCGAATAGGCCTGTTCCTGATCTCCGCCCCCGGTCGTGGCGGTTTGGGCCACCACCGAGGCGAACCCTTTGACATCCATGGGTTTAGGCCCGGGCCACTTCATGGTCTCGATCCCTTTCCAGAGGGCGCGCATGGGCCAGGATAGGATCTGCTCGGGCTTGATGCGCCGT
>JALOOY010000200.1 GCA_025454185.1 Thermodesulfobacteriota bacterium | reverse complement strand
GACCTCGGGCTCCCAGCCTAATTTTTCCCTTGCCAGGCCGATATGGGGCCGCCTCTGGATCGGGTCATCCTGCGGCAGGGGTTTGAAGACGATGGGCGAGTTCGAACGGGTCATGGCCTTGACCTTTTCCGCCAGGGACAGGATCGTGAATTCCACCGGGTTGCCCAGATTGACGGGACCGATGAAGGGTTCCTGGTCCATCATGGCCAGCAGGGCGCGAATCAAATCGGTAATGTAACAGAAAGACCGGGTCTGGCCCCCGTCGCCGTACACGGTCAGGGGTTCCCCCCGCAGGGCCTGAATGATGAAATTACTCACCACCCGCCCGTCGTCCAGGGCCATGCGCGGGCCATAGGTATTGAAGATCCGCACCACCCGGATGTCCACCCCGTGCTGGCGGTGGTAATCCATCATCAGCGTTTCGGCCACCCGTTTCCCCTCGTCGTAGCAGGCCCGGGGACCGATGCAGTTCACGTTCCCCCGGTACTCTTCCTCTTGAGGATGGACAGCGGGATCGCCGTAGACCTCCGAGGTGGAGGCCTGCAGGAGACGGGCCTTGACCCGTTTGGCCAGACCGAGCATATTGAGGGTCCCCATCACGTTGGTTTTTACGGTCTTCACCGGATTGAACTGATAGTGAATGGGGGAAGCCGGGCAGGCCAGATTGAAGATACGGTCCACTTCCAGGACAATGGGATTGATCAGGTCGTGGCGGATCATTTCGAAACGGGGGTTTCCCCGCAGATGCAGGATATTGTCTTTGGAGCCGGTAAAATAATTGTCCAGGCAGGCCACGTCATCGCCCCGATCGAGCAGGGCCTCGCAGAGATGGCTGCCGATGAACCCTGCTCCTCCGGTCACCAGAATTTTATTCATTTGCTCCCCTTCCCGGGATGGTCTATCTTCCGTTACTTGTGACACGGTCCGATGGCTTTTGTCAAGGATCCCGTGGGGATTAACTGTTTGAAAGACGCTTTGTTTTGTGTTATACCCTTCCCATTGTGTATTTAATTAATAAAAAATCAGCAATTGATTATTAATCATTGTATTTCTTACTTAGAGGTAACGGCCAGCGAGGATATCCCATGTCCGAAAAGGTTCTCTATCCGTCCATGATCGAAAAGCTGCCGGAAATCGACCTGCCCGTCCCCGGTGTTCAGGGCCGACTGTTCCAGGGCTCGGGGATGCAGGCCGTATTTTTCAGCGTGGATTCAACAGCAGAAATTCCCCCCCATGCGCATCAGGCCCAGTGGGGAGTAGTCCTGGACGGGGAGATGGAGTTGACCGTGGACGGCGTAACCCGACGCTGCGGGCGGGGCGACTCCTATTACATCCCGTCCGGGGCGGTACACGCCGTGCGCATACTGAGCCCCCTGAAAGCCCTGGATGTCTTTGATGAACCGGCCCGTTATGGCGTTAAGAAGGAATCAACCTGATCAGGCGCTTTCTTCGGTCTTAATCCGGAATCCAGTATTGTTTTTAGTTTTTATCCAGTATCGATAAGGAGAGACCCTATGGCCATTGCCCCCAAAATCAAGCAGTTCATGGAAAAATCTTCCTGGATCCGCAAGATGTTCGAACAGGGCGCCCTGCTGAAGGGCGAGTTCGGCCCTGAAAACGTCTTCGACTTCAGCCTGGGCAATCCCAACCTGGAACCGCCCCCGGCCTTTCACCAAACCCTGCGGGACCTGCTGGCGGAACCGGCCCCGGGCCTGCACGCTTACATGGCCAACGCCGGTCATCCCCAGACCCGCCAGGCCGTGGCCGGGTTCCTGGCCGGCGAACACGGGCTTCCCTTCACGGAAAAAGAGGTCATCATGACCTGCGGCGCCGCCGGGGCCATCAATGCCGTTTTCAGGGCCCTGCTCAGTCCGGGTGACGAGATCGTGGTCCTGGCCCCCTATTTTGTTGAGTACCTTTTTTACGCGGACAACTTTCAGGCCGTGCCCAAGATCGTCCCTTCGACACCCGATTTTCTGCCCGACCTGGAGGCCATCGAGAGGGCCCTGACCCCCCGGACCAAAGCCGTCTTGATCAATTCCCCGAACAACCCCACCGGGCGGGTATATCCGGCCGCGGCCGTCATTGGCCTGGGCGCACTGCTGGATAAATGGCGCCGGGAAAAGGGCCAGGATATCTACCTGATCTCGGATGAACCGTACCGGAAGATCGTCTATGACGGCGCACAGGTCCCGAGCATCTTTCAGGCCTGGGAGGAAAGCATCGTGGTTACCTCCTATTCCAAGGACCTCTCCATACCCGGAGAGCGGATCGGTTATCTGGCCGTCAATCCCCAGGCCCCGGACCGGGAGGAACTGGTCAACGCCATGACCCTGACCAATCGGATCATGGGCTTTGTCAACGCCCCGGCCCTGATGCAAAAGGCCCTGGTTAAACTCCAGGGGCAGACGGTGGATATCGGCCTCTACCAGAAGAAACGGGACCTCTTCTGCCAGGGCTTGCGCCGGGCCGGGTACCAGTTCAATGTTCCCGAAGGGGCCTTCTATCTTTTTCCCCGCACGCCCATCCCCGACGACGTGGCCTTCGTCCAGGCCCTCCAGGAGGAAAAGATTCTGACCGTGCCGGGCACCGGCTTCGGGGCCCCGGGACATTTCCGCATCGCCTACTGCGTGGCCGACGAGACGATCGAGCGGTCGCTGCCGGGTTTTGAGCGGGTCATGAAAAAGTTCACCGTTTAGCCTCTCTGGGCTAAACTCGAAATCCGAAATCCGCCCCGGATCCCGGCGTTCGCCGGGATAACGGACTGTCAGGTAAACTCTTCCGTATTTATCCAGTATCCAGTATCATGACCTTCAATCCTCTCCTCCCCCCTTCCCCCCCAACCATCGCCGTGGCCCTCAGCGGGGGCGTGGACAGCGCCGTCACGGCCTGGCTGCTCAAAGAGCAGGGCCGGCGGGTCCTGGGGCTTCATGCCGACCTGGGGCAGGATGATCCGAACAAAATCAAGGACCTGGAAAAACTGGCTGTTTTTTTGGCCATCCCCCTGCACCTTATCCCTCTGGCCCAACCTTTCCGAGAACAGGTCAGCGATTACCTGGTCCGGGAATACCGCCGGGGACGGACCCCCAACCCCTGCGTGGTCTGCAACCAGCGGATCAAATTCGAGCGCTTGTATGCGGAGGCCCTGGCCCTGGGTGCGGATGGCCTGGCCACCGGTCATTATGCCCGGATCGTGAACGTTCCGGAAGGAAGGGGGTTGACCATCGCCCGGGGTCTGGACAGGACCAAAGACCAATCCTATTTCCTGCACCGGTTGAATCACGAGGTCCTTCCCCGGGTTTTATTTCCCCTCGGTGAAATGCGCAAAGATGCGGTTCGGGCCCTGGCGAAAAAAATTGGGCTGCCCATTCCCCAAAAAGAGGAAAGTCAGGACGCCTGCTTTCTGCCTGCCGGCGGGTACCGGGAACTGCTCGAAAAAGAAGGGGGACCCGGCCTGGCCGTTCCCGGGGAGATCCTGGACCTCCAGGGGAAAAGGCTGGGTACCCATCGGGGATTATACGCCTACACCATCGGCCAGCGCCGGGGGCTGGGACTGCCGGCCCGCGAACCTTATTACGTGGTCCGGATGGATCCGGCCAATAACCGCCTGATTGTCGGGTGCAAAAAAGACCTGGCTTCCGGCGGCCTCTGGCTCCGGGACCCGCACTGGCTGATCCCTCGCCCCGCGTTGGAAAATTTACGGGTGCTGGTGCAAATACGCTATCGCCACCGCCCGGTGGGGGGCACACTGCTGCGAAGCCCCGAAGGAAGGATCGGCGTCCGCTTTGCCGAACCGCAAAACGCCGTAACGCCCGGACAGGCGGCGGTCTTCTACCAGGAAGATCGGGTCCTGGGGGGAGGATGGATTGAGGAGGTTTGGTGATAGCTGCCACCCGGGATAAATTCGAAACCCGAAGCACCAAATTCGAAACAAATTCAAATGACCAAAATTCAAAATTCAAAACCCACAGCCAAACCATGCCACAAATAAAGCATCGCTATCCCTCCGGAACAGGGAGGGTGGAGTTTCGGTTATTCGAATTTTGAACATTGCTTTTTATTTCGGATTTCGGGTTTCGAGTTTAGCTTGGGAATTTAACTTTTTGATTTATGAGTAGATTCGCAATTCATACCCTCGGCTGCAAGGTCAACCAGTTTGAATCCGACTGCCTCCAGGAACGGTTGACCCGCGCCGGCTGGACCCCGGTCCCCTTCGGGGAAGAGGCCGAGGTTTACATCGTCAACACCTGTGCCGTTACCGCGGAGGGGCAGCGGCAGTCGGCCCAGATGCTCCGCAGCGCCCGGCGGCGCAGCCCGCAGGCCCGGGTCATCGCGGCCGGCTGCGCCGTGCAGGTCTATCCGGACTATTTCCGAAAGATCGACGGGCTGGAGGGCCTCGGGAATTTCGACAAAATCGAAGAAGTCTGCCGGCGGGCCTTCGATCAGCCGAGCGGAACAGCGGGAATGGTGCACTCGGTTCCCCCCGAAGGGGCGTTGTCCCTGGAGTGTCCGGTCCCGGCCCGGCGCAGCCGGGCTCTGTTCCGCATCCAGGAGGGCTGCGATTCCCGGTGCAGCTACTGCCTGGTTCCGGAGGCCCGGGGACCGGCCCGCAGCCTGGCCCCGGAGGACGTTTTGGAAGGCCTCCGCCGCCTGGCCCGCAAGGGCGTCCCGGAAATCATCCTGACCGGCATCCACCTGGGCCAATACGGCCGGGATCTCGGCCCGCCATGGTCTCTGACCGCATTGCTGAGCCGGGTGCTCCAGGAACCGGATCTGCCGCGCCTGCGGCTAAGCTCTCTGGAAATGGAGGAAATCAATCCCGAACTGATCACCCTGTTTCAAAAAGACCTGCGCCTCTGCCCCCATCTCCACATCCCGCTGCAGAGCGGAGACGACCGGATCCTGGCGGCCATGAACCGCTCCTACACCACCGCCGCCTACAAAACCTTGCTGCTGAAACTTCAGGAGG
>JALOOY010000199.1 GCA_025454185.1 Thermodesulfobacteriota bacterium | reverse complement strand
AATTAATTAAATTAAATTAATTTTTAAATTCTCCTTTCCCATTAAAAAATTCTGAAACATTCTTTTCGTTCCAGTACCCTGAAAAACCCTCTTTTTTTAAAATAATCAATAAATTCAATAAAATAAACTATTGGCCCCATTGTTGCATTATTCTTTTTATGAAAAATGAAAAACAATTTCTGGTAAATAAGGAGGCATAGGGTGAGTAAAGAACAAGTTTCGATAGACGACATCATCGAGCGCTATCCCGGAAAACCGGAGAGTCTGATTTTTCTCCTGCAGGATATTCAAAGCGCCTACAATTACGTTTCGCCGACGGCCATGAACCTGGTTTGCGATCATGTGGGGATTCCCCTGACCCAGGCCTATGCGGTGGCCACTTTTTACAAGTCCTTCAGCCTGGAGCCCAAAGGGGAGCATGAAATTCGGGTTTGCCTGGGAACGGCCTGTCACTTGAAAGGTGGGGAAAGGATTGCTGAAGGTCTGGAACGCGATCTGGATGTGGAGCGGGGCCGAACCACCAAGGATCAGAAATTCACCCTGGAGACGGTCAACTGTCTGGGTGCCTGTGCCATGGCCCCGGTAGTCATGATCGATGAGGACTACATCGGCGGGGCCACCCAGGGGTCGGTCAGAAAATATTTGAAAAAATTCCAATAAGCCGGTCCAAACATAGAGGAGAACCCATGGAACCCGTCACCCAAATAGATGAACTGCGGTCAATTTATCAACAACTCAACCAGTCCCGGGACGGAAAACAGCCTGTCATCCGGGTCTGCATGGGGCCCGGATGCCTGGCCCAAGGCGCTGACAAAGTGGCCGCCGCCTTTAGAAAGGCCTGCAAGGCCAAAGACCTGGCCATCTCCGTGGAACCGCTGATCAAGGAGACCGGCTGCCACGGTTTCTGCAAGATAGGCCCGCTGGTTTCCATCGATCCCGGGGAGCTGTTTTATACCGGGGTAAAACCAGAGGATGTCCCGGAAATTATCGAAAAAACCCTAATCGGCGGTGAAGTCCTGGAAAGGCTCCTTTACAGCGAGAACGGTGATCGCTACACGCAGGCTTCCGCCATCCCCTTTTACAAGCTGCAGCAGAAAATCGCCACCCGCAACCTCGGGATCATCGATCCGGTCCTTCTGGAAGACGCCCTGGCTCGGGGAGCCTATCAGGCGGCCGGCCGGGCCCTGACCTCCATGACCCCGGACGAGGTCATCAAGGAGGTGGAAGCATCCGGACTGCGCGGCCGGGGCGGCGCTGGTTTCCCCACGGGAAGAAAATGGCGTTCGGCGGTAAGCGCCCTGAAAAAATCCCCTGGTTTGGCCTATGTGGTCTGTAACGGCGACGAGGGAGACCCCGGCGCTTTCATGGACCGGGCCATCATGGAGGGTGATCCCCACGCCGTCCTGGAGGGGATGCTCATCGGGGCTTACGCCATTGGGGCCAACCAGGGTTTTCTCTACGTGCGGGCCGAGTATCCCATCGCCATTAAAAACCTGGCCCGGGCCATCGACCAGGCCCGGGCGCTGGGGATGATTGGGAAAAACATCCTGGGCACCGGTTTTGATTTCGATGTGCAGATCAATCGCGGCGCCGGCGCCTTTGTCTGCGGCGAATCCACGGCCCTGTTCACCTCCATCGAAGGCAGGGCCGGTGAACCCCGGGCCAAGTACATCCGCTCGGTGGAGCGGGGGCTGTGGAATCGTCCCACGGTGCTGAACAACGTGGAGAGCTGGGCCAATATCCCGGTGATCATCGAAAAGGGTGGAAGCTGGTACGCCCAGATCGGCCCCGCCAACAGCACCGGCACCAAGGCCTTTTCCCTGGTGGGCAAGGTGAAGAACGTGGGCTTGATTGAGGTGCCCATGGGGGTCAGTCTGTCCCGGATCGTCGAGGAGATCGGCGGCGGGGTCCCGGGCGGGAAGCCCTTCAAAGCCGTACAGACCGGAGGTCCCTCCGGGGGCTGCATCCCCTACCAGTTGAAGGATGTGGCCGTGGATTACGATTCCCTTATCCGCATCGGCTCCATGATGGGCTCCGGCGGCATGATCGTCATGGACGATACGGACTGCGTGGTGGATGTGGCCCGCTATTTTCTCCGCTTTCTGGAGGACGAGTCCTGCGGCAAATGCCTCCCCTGCCGTTTGGGATTGAAGGGGATGCTCGACTTCCTGGAACGGTTTTCCCGGGGAGAAGGGACGGTGGAGGAGATCGACGAGCTGGAAAGCCTGGCCCAGGCCATCCAGGACGGTTCCCTCTGTGCCTTGGGCGGCAGCGCCCCCAACCCGGTCCTGACGACCCTGCGCTATTTTCGGGATGAGTATGTGGCCCATATAGTGGACAAGAAATGTCCGGCGGGCGTCTGCAAGGCCCTGATTACCTACCGGATCGACCCGGAGGCCTGCACCGGTTGCGGATTGTGCGTGCGCAACTGCCCGCAGTCCTGCATCACCGGTGAGAAGAAAAAACCGCACCAGATCGATCAGGCCGCCTGCATCCGCTGCGGCATGTGTCTGGATTCCTGTAAGTTTGACGCCGTAAAGGTTGCATAGCGAGGTGACCCATGACTGAACAAGCCAAAACAATACATTTTATGATCAATGACCAGCCGGTAGAAGCTCGGGAAGGCTGGACGGTGCTGGAAACCGCCCGCCAGTATGGCATCCATATTCCCACTCTCTGTTACCACGAAGCGGTGGAGCCCAGCGGCGGCTGCCGGCTCTGCGTGGTGGAATTACGGGAGGGCAATTGGTCCAAAGTGGTGATCTCCTGCATGTACCCGGTGCAGGAGGGGATCAACATTTACACTGAGAGCGACCGGGTTAACAACGTGCGCCGCTGGGTGCTGGAAATGCTGCTGGCCGAGTGTCCGGCCAGCACGGAAATCCGGGCACTCGCTGCGAAATACGGGGTTAACGGGACGCGGTTCCCGAGCAAGAATCCCGAAGAGCAGTGCATGCTCTGCGGCCTCTGTGTCCGGGTTTGCCGGGAGGTGGTGGGCGTTTCGGCCATCACCACCATCGGCCGGGGCGTTCATAAGTTTGTCGGGGCGCCCTACGACAAACCCTCGGAGGCCTGCGTGGCCTGCGGCTCCTGCGTGACCATCTGCCCCACCGGGGCCATGCGGGCCCGCCTGGACCGGGTCCGCGGCAGCGGCCACCACAGTCACCATTCTGCGAATAAGGCATAAGGAGGTACCATCATGGAAAACAATAAAAAAATAGGCGTCTTTCTCTGCCAGTGTGACGGGCGGATCGATCCCTGGGTAGATCTGAAGGAACTTCAGGGGAAGCTGGAAAAAAATCCCGGGATCAGCCGGGTGGAAATTCTGCCCCTATCCTGCACCGCTCCGGGAATGAGCCAAATAAAAGCCTCCGTTGATGCGCACGGCCTGGATCGGCTGATCATCGCCGGGTGCGAATCCCGCATATTGTTAAAAAAATTCAACCAGGAATTCCTGGGAACGGCCATCCAGGAAGGACAAATCGACATGGTCAACATCCGAGACCACGTGGCCAGCGTCCACAAGCTTCCGCCCCAGGAAATGGCTCTCAAGGCCGCTAAATTGATTGGGGCCGCGGCGGCCGGCCTGGAAGTCCTGCAGCCGACCATATCGGAAAAGGTGGAGTTTGTGGGCCCGGTCATGATCCTCGGCGGCGGCATCGCCACCTACGCCGCCGCCCAGGAACTGATCCGCAAGGACATCGACTGCATCCTGGCGGTCCAGACCGACGATTATGAAGACGAGATCCGGATGCTCCACGAGCACTATCCGGGCGAACGGCATTACTACGATCGCCTGACAAAGATCATGCAGGATGTGGACGAAAGTCCGCTGGTTCGGCGGATTATCATCGGCGACCTGAAAAGCGTCCGGGGCCGGACCGGGCACTATACGGTGACCTTTTCCACCCAGGAGGGGGACCCCCCCAAGGTCTTCGAAGTGGGGGCGATCATCGCCGCGCTGGACGGCCAGATGCTGAACCAGGGTTCCGATTTCGGACACGACGGCAAGACGGTCATCTGCCACACGGAGATCGAGGAGATGATCTGGACCCATGGGGTCCCCAGTGGTAAGATTGTCTTCTGGCTCAATGACTACGAGTCCAAGACCCCGGAATTCGCCTATCTGTCCTCCCGGACCGCCTGGTCCATTGCCCAGTACATGATCAGCCAGCGCAAGGACATCGAAATCAGTTTTATCTACAATCATCTCATGCAGCTTCCCCTTTCGGCCGAGGAGAGGCAGATTTCCCGAAAAAACAATATCCGCTGGATTCCCTATGACGGCGCCATCCGCCCCACGGTCCAGGCCGGTTATATCACCTACTGCGATCCTGTCACCCACACGGAATATGAAGTCCCCTGGGACAAACTGATCCTCTCCCCCCGGCGGTCTCTGGGCATCGAGGCCACCCGGATCGCCAACATTCTCGGTCTGGAGGTCGAAAAGGGGCAGTTCCTGGAGGTAAAAGGGGAGAAAGTCCGTCCCGAACAGGTGGGGCGGGATGAACTGTTCCTGGCCGGCAGCGCCCGCTTTCCCTGCGATCTCCACGAGACCCTGCGCCAGGGGCGGCGGGCCGCGGCCAAGACGGCGGAGCTGGTGGAAAAGGCCAGGAGCAACGAACTTTACGCCCCGCGGATGGTCTGCACGGTCGACCAGTCCCTGTGCACGGGCTGCGGGTTGTGCAAGGAGATCTGCCACTGCGGCGGGATCGAACCCGTGGAAGGCCTGGGGGGCGGGATTCCCCGGGCGGTGGACCCCATGGTCTGTACCGGCGGCGGGACCTGCGCGGCCGCCTGTCCGCACCACGCCCTGATCCTGCAGAACAACACCAACCTGCAGCGGGAGGCCCAGGTGGCCGCCCTGGCCCAGTCCCTGGCCGAAGGCGAGGTTATGGCCTACGGCTGCGTCTGGGGGGGGCTGGCCGCGGCCGACCATGCCGGCCTCAAGGGCCTGACCTACGATCCGCGG
>JALOOY010000198.1 GCA_025454185.1 Thermodesulfobacteriota bacterium | reverse complement strand
GAGCAAGTAGGTTCATAAAATATCGATTGGCTTCCGGTGGCCTTTTCATTTAACAGCAATGGGTAATATCAATCCCTCGCGGGGTTGGCGCCGGTTCTTTTTGATCAATCGGCCCAAAAAAAACGATTTTCCCGATCGACGGGGTCCGGTGTTCACCTTAATCCGATTGTCGCCGGGATCCATGGGAACTGCAAGACGTCGCTCTATAAAAGTTTCCCGTTTACGGGCTTCCATCTCCCTTTTTTTGGAAAATAAGGATATCATTTATCATCAATTCTATAATGCACAAAATTTATATTTTTTGTGCATTATAAAAAAATACCAATAATCAAGAAAAAATATGCAGGTTTTTTTCGAAAGCGATATCCTAACCGCCAAGTGACCGGGGGCCTCGTCCAACTTCGGATATTTATCCCCGGATTTATCAATGGATGTACCCGCTTTTCGGTTCCTCGTCCTGGAACAACCGTTCAATCCGATCGGCGATTTCATCCGCAGATAAACCCGCCATTTCGCCGAGGCATTCGGATGAGAGTTCCCGTGACAGGTCATCGATCTTCCCCTGGACAAGCTTCATCTTGTTTTCCAATTTCCGGTAATCTCCAGTATCCCAATACTCTCCTTCGTCATGGACTTCCAGGCTGGGGAGATGACGCTCTTTTATGTACTGCAACAGACCGATGATCATCACGTGCATTTCAGGGGTCAAGAACTGAGTCTTTACGGATATCCAGGCCTCATCAGGCTCAAGTACCCCCGCCTGAATTGAGATGACGCTCAGGGGGGAGAGCAGATAGCCTTGCGCATTGAAGAAGAAGTCAAGGGACTCGGATACTCCTGGCGGCGTCAACTGAATGCCCTTGAGCCCGAGGTACCCTTTGATTTCTGAGCTATCTTCACTGTGTTCCAGGACCGCGTTCCCCGGGGCGCTCCAGTCCTCGTCCAGTATTTGGTATTGCCATCCCAAAATAGAGGCGATGCCGATCAATTTTTCAAGAAGCCCCGGTAATCGGTCCCGACTCGCGAGTCTTCCACGATAATGAATTGAAACGCCCATTCCTCACCTCGCTTTTAAGACCAAGGCTTCCTGTCAAGATAGAAGACAACAAAAGCTCAGTCGGAGGCGGGGGCTTTTCCCCGCCGATTGGCTGCAGCGACTGGTCCGGCACTGTCAGCCCCATACTTCCAAGGATTCTCATCCCTATCCCGCTTCATGTATTCCAAATAGTCGGAGCAGACCCTGTCAATAAGCGCCTGCAGCGTAGGCAGGCCGACAAAGATTTTGGCGTGTATCTTTTCCTTTTCTATCCTCTCTTCTTCCGCTTGTTTCTCATGGGCTTCTTCGTCAAAAGGCCCGTATTTCTTTTCCAAGTCCCTTTTCAAGTCCTCCCAGGGAATTCTTTCAACCTCCCCGGACTCCATTTCTTTAAGCCTTTCGTCAAGCGTTGAAGCTATGGGGTCTTCCCGCCTATCATACCCAGGTTCTGGGAGGTCGTCGTAGTCCAGAATTGGGAGCCCAAATGCCTCCGCCATCATAACCCAGGCATGTCGCAGTTCTTCAATATTGTCACCGAAAGGTTCTATTGGGTCCTGAGTAATGGCACCAACATGGCCGTTCTTGTCGTAATGGGCCTCATGTATGGCATAGGTGTAGCTAACTTTTTCTTTGTTGCCACCTGGATCAACGTAAATATGCCTCTTTCTGACTACCCGATAATTCCACATCATAAATTTTATTTTTCTGCAAATCCGTATAATTTTTCAGGGTAACTCTCCGGCTTTGCCGGAGGTAATGCGACCTTGAAACGGAGGAAGCACTGGTCAGCGTCGCTTGCGGCGGTACTCGTCGCTGTCCTGGAGCGCCCGAACCACGTCCTCCTTGGTCCAGTTATCCTTCAGGACCTTGTCCACCCAGACCCGGCTGTTCGGGTCCGGCTCCCGGCCGAGTACGTCCAGATAGGCCCGGCGCACGATCCCCTCTGCCTCCCGCCGGGTAATCCGGCCCCCCCGGCGGTATTCGTCGCTCTTGCGCAGCTCCCGAATGAGGTCCTCCTCGGTCCAATTTTCATGGAGGATCTTGTCCACCCAAGGCCGGGCTCCCGGGTCCGGTTCCCGGTCGAGCACGTCGAGATAGACCCGGCGTACGATCCGTTCGGCTTCCCGCCGGCTGATCTGAGGCCGGGGCTGGCGGTATTCGTCGCTCTTGTGCAGTTCGCGAATCAGGTCCTCTTCCGTCCAGTTTTCGTAGAGAATCTTGTCCACCCAGGGCCGGGCCCCCGGGTCCGGCTCCCGGCCCAGGACATCGAGGTAGGCCCGGCGTACGATCCGCTCCGCTTCCCGCCGGGTCATAGGGGTATCGGTCCGGCGGTATTCTTGGCCCCCGCGCAGGTCTCCCCGGACATCGCGCTCGGTCCAACCATAGTCGATGATCCGGCTGCGGTAGTAACTCAGGCCGTCCGCGTCGGGCTCCCGACCAAGGATGTCGAAATAGGCGTCCCAGATGATCCGATCAATCTCCCGGTCCGACTGGCTGTACCGGCCGTGATCCCGACGATCCCCGATGGAGCCTTGCTGACCCTGGGCCGGGGTGAGCAGCAAAACCGCATGTACGATGGCGGCAACGGCAATAATCATCAGTTTTATCAGCTTCATGGTAAACCTCGTGCTTTCGCGATCGTTAGTCTTCCGGCATCACCGTACCGGCTGGTCCCAATATTATCATATTATTTTCTAAAAAACAGGTGGAGTGAACTGAAGAGAGCCCGGACTTGTCGGGAAACCCTTTCGGCAGAAAAAATTACTGGCTCGGATCGCAGAAGAAGTAGTAAAATTAGGCCGAACCGACGGGTTCGAGATGGGCACCCGCGAAGCATGAAAATAGCTGTCCTAAGGGCACGGCCCCGCGAAACCCGGGGCTGTGCTACATTTCCGAATTCGATGTTCGATGTTGGACGTTCGATGTTCGCTGTTCGTCTATTTTCGAACTAAAGAAAGCCCTTCCCCATGCCAATAATAAAAGCTAATGGAATCCACATTTATTACGAAATCCAAGGACAAGGCAAGCCGCTGGTCCTGATCATGGGGCTGCGCCGGAATGCCGAATGGTGGTACCGCCAGATCCCCGCCCTGTCTGAGCAATTTAAGGTGCTGGTCTTCGACAACCGTGGAGCGGGCCGCTCGGACCAGCCGGAGGAGGACTATTCCATCCCCCTCTTTGCCGACGACACGGCTGCCCTGATGCAGGCGTTGGGGCTCCCCTCGGCCCATGTGCTCGGGATTTCCATGGGCGGCTACATCGCCCAGGAACTGGCTATCAACCACCCGGAGCGGGTTCGCCACCTGCTCCTCGGCTGCACTGGCCCCGGAGGACCGCAGGCCGTGCATATGACCACGGAACGGATGACGCGCTTCATGGCCAACCAGGGGCTGACTCCCGTGGAGATCCTGCGCAAGGACCTGGACATCTATTTTTCGGAAGAATTTATTCGCAAAGAGCCTGAGAAGATCGAGGAGTTCGTGGAGATCTCCATGCGTTTTTACCAGCCCCCGGCGCCCTTTCTGCGTCAGTTCGCCGCCTGCCGGCAACACGACACCTTCGACCGTCTCCAACAGATAACGCAACCCACCCTGATCCTGACCGGCGACGACGATCCCCTGGTGCCGCCCGGCAACTCCCTGCTTCTATTGAAAGGGATCCCCCAGGCCCGGTTAGAGACCTTTCCCGGGGGCCGTCACTGCTTTTTCATGGAATTTGCCGAACGGTTCAACGAACGGGTGATCGGTTTTCTTGGAAAAGAAAGTTAGGAAGGGGGAGCACAAAAACTAACTTTATTGTATTAAAGCAACAGGCATCAGGCATTTGTATTCCCCCCGGCTCCTCTCAACCCGACTCCGGGCCGGCCAGGCCGAAAAGCAACGGGGAGATTCCCGCCGGGCTCTCGGGACCAAGGGCCATCTGGGTTAAATTCCGCTGTTTGACCAACCCCCGTTCCGCCAATACTTCAACACCCGAACCGCCAGTGGCATTGAAGTCCAGGTAGATCCTTTCTCCGGGTAAACGACCCAGCATTTCATCAAAAAGGGCGAGGGCCGTTGCGGAAGACCGCGCGGCCAGCGGGCCGATGTAATAGGCTTGCCGGCCGGGCCGGGCCAGGGCAAATCCTTCCAGCCCCTCCTGTGCGTCCAGAGCGACCAGCGGCGTCAGCGGGGAATCGGCGATCAAGGAAGCCAGCAGATTACTGCGATCGGCGCCGAAGGCCAGACGATCGAATCCATAAAGGGACGGAAGAAGTCTTTCCTCCCAGGCCGGCCATTTTACTTCCCCCCGCCGCTGCCCTTCCCCTTCCCAGCGTTCGACCGGCCCTTCCGCCCGAAAGCCCAGGGTTTCGTATAAGGGCTTTCCGGCCGGCGTGGCATCCAGCTTGACAGCGACCACACCGGACCGCTTCAAGTGCGCTAAGGCCGACTCCATGAGGCGGGTGCCGAGGCCGCGGCGGCGATAAGCCGGATCGACCAGCATCATGCCGAGCCAGGCCAGTTGGGTCCCATAGACGACAGTGGTAACCGTACCAACCAGGCGACCGTCGGAAAAGGCGCCGAAGCAACCCCCAGGCGAGGATTGTAACAACCGCCGCCAGTCATGCTCGTTTTGATTCCAGAGGGATTGGTCCGAGAGTGCCAACGCTGCCGGTAAATGACGTTCGTCCAGTAGCCCTATTTGCCAGGTCTCTTTTTTGTTCAGGCTCTTCACCAAACCGTCTTGACCAGGGCTTCTTTTTGTATTTTCTTATCCTTGGTGATCAATACCAGATCCAATACTTCGGCCGTGGCCACGACCAGGCGATCCACCGGGTCGCTTAACGACTTCAAGGGCAGCCGGACCGCTTTCAGGGCAATCGCGTTGGTCACCGGCACAAATTGGACAAAAGGCAGACCTTCCGAAGCCCTGATCCAGTCCCCCACCTCCATGGTCAA
>JALOOY010000197.1 GCA_025454185.1 Thermodesulfobacteriota bacterium | reverse complement strand
TGATCGACCCCTACGTAGGGCTCGCTCCGGAACTGCAGGAAGAAATCAAGGATTATTATATTCAACTTTTACTGGATAAAATAAAATTTAATACCTTTGATTTATTGGAAAATTACCGTATAATCGCCTTACAGAGAAATCTACAGATCCTGGGGGCCTTCAGTTATCTGAGCCGCTTCAAAGGAAAAAAATATTTCGAAGCCTATATTCCGGCCGCTGTTGCGAATTTAAAACGCTGGGTCGCTTTTTCCACCTTCAAACCGTACCGCCATTTCCGGCGCTTCCTGGGAGAACTATAAGTTATGGGTGCCATCGTGGCCTTAGTGGGGGCCCCCAATGTGGGAAAATCCACGCTGTTCAACCGCCTCATCCGCAAGCCCAAGGCCATCGTGGACGACCAGCCCGGGGTGACTCGGGACCGCAATTATCAGGACCTGGTCTGGGAAGGGAAGGCGCTGACCCTGGTGGACACCGGCGGTTTCGAGTGGAACCAGGATGGTCCCATCGGCGGCGGCATGCAGGAACAGATCGAACTGGCCCTGGAAGAGGCCGACCTGATCGTCTTCGTGGGGGACGGCCGGTCCGGTCTGTCGCCTACGGATGAAATGGTGGCGGCCCGGCTGCGGCGGACCGCCAAGCCCGTGCTCTACGTGGTCAACAAGATCGACAACCGTCGGCGGGAGGAGGGGCTTTCCGACTATTTCCGGTTGGGAATCGAAACCCTGTTCCCCATCTCGGCCCTGCACGGGCTCGGGATCGAAGCACTGAAAGAGCGGATCATTCGCCTGCTCCCGGCCGAGGCCGAAGATACAATCCCCCCGGACCGCATCCCCCTGGCCGTACTGGGCCGGCCCAATGTGGGCAAGTCTTCCCTGGTCAATGCCCTCCTGGGTGAGGAGCGGGTTATCGTCAGTCCCCTGCCCGGCACCACCCGCGATGCCGTGGATACGGCCTTCGATTACCGGGACCAGAAATACCTGCTCATCGATACGGCCGGCATCCGCCGCAAATCCCGCATTTCCCAGCGGCTGGAGCGTTACAGCGTCCTGGAAGCCCTGCGCACCCTGGACCGCTGCGATCTGGCCCTCATCCTCCTCGACGCCCAGGACGGGGTCACCGACCAGGACGCCCGCATTGCCGGGCTGGCCTACGAAAAGGGCAAGGCCTGCCTGGTTGGGATCAACAAATGGGACCTGCTCCCCAAGGCCACCCGCAAAAAGCCCTTCATCGAAGAACTGCGCTACCAGCTCAAGTACCTGGCCTACGCCCCCTTTCTGCCCCTGTCGGCCCTGAACGCCTACGGCCTGGGCCGGCTCATGAGCACGGCCGCCGGGGTCTACGGGCAATATACCCGCAAAATCGGCACCGGTCCCTTAAACCAGGCCCTGAAAACGATCGTAGACAGTCACCCTCTGCCCCTGCGGGGCGGGCAGCGGGTCAAGATCTACTACGGCACCCAGACCGGCATCAAACCGCCCACCTTTCTCTTTTTCGCCAACTACCCGGAGAAGATCCATTTTTCCTATGAACGCTACCTGATCAATCAGTTGCGGGAGCATTTTCAACTGGACCAGTGCCCGGTCCGGGTGGTCTTTCGGAAGCGGGACAAGGCAGATTAAAAAGACGAACATTCAACATCCAACATCCAACAGTCAACATCGAACGTCCAATTGAGGTAAAAGGTAAAGCAATAATTTATAATTAACAATTAATTATCAGTTATTAACTATTGATTTTATCATTATCGTTTTCGATGTAGGGGAGGGGTAAATCCCCTCCCGCCCCGGATCACCCGGATCGGCTTGTGCCGGGGTTCCATCAAAAAAAATATTGCCGGTTAATCCATGTTTATTAATTTCACCGTTCCAGGAGGGAAAGCGGCATGTCCAAAAAATTCAAATGGGGTTTATTAGGGGCCTGGGGCTTGGTCCTGCTCTCTTTTTCCGCAGGCTTGACCCAGGAAACGATCAAAGTCGGTGTCTACCTGCCCATGACCGGCGGGGTGGCCTCCTTCGGGCAAATGGAGTGGGCCGGCATGCAGACGGCCCAGGCCATGAAACCCCGGGTGCTGGGGAAAAAGGTGGAGCTCTTTCTGGTGGACACCAAGAGCGACAAGATCGAGGCCGCCAACGCCGCCAGCCGCCTCATCGAAAACAACAAGGTGGCGGCCATACTCGGCGAGGCCATCAGCGGCAACACCCTGGCCGGGGGGCCCCTGGCCGAGAAGGCCCGCATCCCCATGGTCTCGCCCACGGCCACCAACCCCCTGGTCACCCAGGGCAAGAAATACGTCTTCCGGGTCTGTTTTCTGGACACCTTCCAGGGCGAAGCGGCGGCCAAGTTCGCCTACCAGCATTTCAAGGCCCGCCGGGCCGCGGTCCTTACGGATAAATCCCAGGACTATTGTGTGGGGCTGGCCGAATTTTTCAAGAAGGCCTTCACCCGCCTGGGCGGCAAGGTCGTGGCCGAAACCTTCTGCCAGAGCGGCGACCAGGACTTCTCCGCCCAACTATCCACCATCACGGCCGCCAAACCGGACGTGTTGTTCATCCCCAACTACTATACGGAAGACGCCCTCATCGCCCGTCAGGCCAAGGAACTGGGGCTGAATCTGCCCATCTTCGGCTCCGACGGGGCCCAGACCCCGGAACTGATCCAGATCGGGGGGGCGGCCGTGGAAGGGATGCACTTCATCGGCCATTTTCATCTCCAAGGGGCCTCCACCCCGCTGGCCCGGGAATTCATCGCCCAGTTCCGCAAGAAATTCCCCAAGGAAAAAGACATTACGGCCTTCCACGCCCTGGGGGCCGATGCCTATTTCGTGCTCCTCGACGCCCTGGAGCGGGCCAAAACGACGGACGGTGAAAAGGTGCGCCAGGCCCTGGCCCAGACGAAAAGATTCCCGGCCGTCTCCGGGGTCCTGGACCTCGGCCCGGACGGCAATGCGGTCAAGTCGGCCGTAATCCTCACGGTCAAAAACGGGGAGTTCGCCTATTTGACCACCTTGAATCCGTAAAGGCTGTCGGTTTCCAGGCAGCGCGGATGCCGTAAGGTTGGGGAGGAAGAAACTCCATTCGGCCGGCGGCGCTTATGCTGCCCGATCCAGGGGCTGCTGCTTGCTCATTTATTTTGCCTTAAAGCAAAAAAGATTGCGTTTTTTTTTGCTTTAAGGCAAAATTTATTACATGCTAATTCCACGCTACATCGAGGAAGCCGTCCGTCAGGACCTGGAATACAAGATGGTCTTTGTTTCCGGGCCAAGGCAGGTGGGCAAGACCACGCTGGCCAGGTCTTTCCTGACCAATGCCGTCGATCGATGTTACAATTGGGATACCCGAGATGACCGCAAGGAAATGATGGCTGCTCGTTGGCCGGCGGAAAAAGCCACCCTTGTTTTTGACGAACTGCATAAATATAAAAAATGGAAAAGTTGGATTAAAGGCGAGTATGACCGCCACGGGGACCGTCTCCGCTTTTTGATTACCGGATGTGCCCGCTTGGATATCTATCGAAAAGGTGGGGATTCCCTGCAGGGTCGTTACCACGCCCATAGGTTGCATGGATTTTCCCTGGGTGAAACGGGGCCCGCCCGCCCTCTGCCCGTCCCCCTGCAGACTTTGGAATTCCCGGAAACCACCTCACCCGACATCCTGAAGAACCTCCTCCGTTTCGGCCCTTTTCCCGAACCCTTTCTATCCCAAAATACCAGAACGCTTAAACGCTGGCAGCGGGAACGGATGGATCGTTTTCTGCGGGAGGACATTCGAGACCTGGAAAACGTCCGGGATCTTTCTGCGCTGGAACTGCTGGCCGACCTGCTCATCGGCAGGGTTGGTTCGCCTTTGTCTATCCAGTCCCTGCGTGAAGACCTGGAGGTGAGCCACCGGGCCGTTGCGCACTGGTTGACCATCCTGGAACGGCTTTACTATTGTTTTATCGTTCCACCCTACAGCCAGCGACTGGAACGGGCCCTCAAAAAAATTCCTAAAGTATATCTTTGGGACTGGTCCCTGGTGCTGGACGAGGGCGCCCGATTTGAAAACTTGGTTGCCGGCCATCTGTTGAAATTAAAACATGCCCTGGAGGATCAAGAAGGCTACCGTATGGGCCTTTATTACCTGAGAGATGTGACCAAACGGGAAGTGGATTTTCTGATGACAGCCGATGGAAACCCCTGGCTGGCCGTGGAATGCAAGATGGGTGCTCGATCCGCTGCCCCGGCCCTGCGCTACTTCGGCGAACGCTTAGAGATCCCCAACTTATACCAGGTAACCCTGCAGGGTTATGAAGACATACTGGACGGTCCAGTCCGTATTATGCCAGTGGCCAAGTTTTTGGCGGCGTTGCCTTAAACGTCTTTTGGAGCATCTTTTCCCTATAAAATCATTAAATTAAAGACTTATATCGTTCGGAAGCAGGAAAGGAGACCCAGTGTCTGAAAGGGGAGAAACCGGGGAAGGTCTGGAAAAAACCACCCTCTCCGTGGGCGGCATGAGCTGCGCCGCCTGTGTGGTCCGGGTGGAAAAGGCCCTGGCCGGGCTCGAGGGGGTGGAGGAGGCGGCGGTCAATTTCGCCACCGAAAAGGCCCAGGTGCTCTACGACCCCCGGCGGGTCGATCTGGAAAAATTCCGGGAGACCATCGAAGAAGCCGGCTATCAGTTCCGAGGCCTCGACCGGGCCGAATTGCGCGACCGGGAGCGGGAAGAGCGCGAACGGGAAGGCCGGCTGCTGAAGAAGAAGTTCCTCTTCAGCGTCGTGGCCGGGGCCTTCATCATGGTCCTGTCCATGCCCCATTTCATTCCCCTGCTTAAGGATATCCCCCACCGACTGCTTTACGTCCTGGCCTTTCTCCTGACCACTCCGGTCCAGTTCTGGGCCGGGAGGCAGTTTATCGAGGGGGCCTGGAAAGGCCTCCGACACGGCAGCGCCGACATGAACACCCTGATCGCCGTGGGCACCCTTTCCGCGTACCTCTATTCGACC
>JALOOY010000196.1 GCA_025454185.1 Thermodesulfobacteriota bacterium | reverse complement strand
GAAGATCTTCTCCCTGGTTGGCAAGATCACCAATACCGGTCTGGTGGAGGTGCCCATGGGCACCCCCCTGCGGGACATTATCTTCAAGATCGGCGGCGGCATTCCCGGAGGCAAGCAGTTCAAGGCTGTCCAGACCGGCGGACCTTCCGGCGGCTGCATCCCGGAGCACCTGCTGGACCTGCCGGTGGGCTTCGACGAACTGACCCAGGCCGGGTCCATGATGGGCTCCGGCGGCATGATCGTCATGGACGAAGACACCTGTATGGTGGACGTGGCCCGCTACTTTATGGCCTTTCTCACCGATGAATCCTGCGGCAAATGCGTCCCCTGCCGGGAAGGCATGCGGCAGATGCTTAAACTGCTCACCAATATGACCCGGGGGAAGGGGCAGGAGGGCGACATCGCGCTGTTGGAGCAACTGGCCGAGACCGCCATCGAGGCCTCCCTGTGCGCCCTGGGCAAGAGTTCCCCCAACCCCTTTTTGAGCACCCTGAAATATTTCCGGGAGGAATACGAGGCCCACGTCCGGGAAAAGCGCTGCCCGGCCCTGTCCTGCAAGGAGCTGATCGCCTTCCACATCGACCCGGAGAAGTGCCAGGCCTGCATGATGTGCCTGCGCAAATGCCCTTCCGAAGCGATCGTCGGCGGCAAGAACCGGATCCACGTCATCGACCAGGAAAAATGCACCAAGTGCGGCACGTGCTTTGAGGTCTGTCCCCCCCGCTTCCGGGCGGTCAGGAAGATTTCCGGAGAGCCCGTCCCGCCTCCCATCCCTGAAGAAGCGCGAACCATCGTCCGGGAGGGCAAACAAAAATGAGCGACATCCTTATGCAGATCGACGGTATGGAGGTCAAGGCCCGGGAGGGCATGACCGTCCTGGAAGCGGCCCGGATGGCCGGAATCATTATTCCCACGTTGTGTTACCATGAAAAACTGGAGCCCTTCGGCGGCTGCCGCCTGTGTCTGGTGGAAGTGGAAAGCCGGGGCTGGACCCGGCTGGTGGTTTCCTGCGTCTATCCGGCTGAAAAGAATCTCATCGTCCGCACCCGCTCCGAAAAGGTGGACCGCATCCGCAAGATGATCATCGAGCTGCTGCTGGCCCACGCCCCGGATGCCTTCGAGCTGCTGGACCTGGCCCGGGAGTACGGCGCCGACCGGGACCGCTTCGAAAAAGAAGCCTCTTTCTGTATTCACTGCGGTCTCTGCGTGCGCTATTGCGCCGAAGTGAAGCAGAAGCACGCCGTGGGTTTCGTGGACCGGGGCATCCGTAAGGAAATCAGCTTTATCCCGGAGATCGCCGCCCGGGAATGCTGGAACTGTAAAGCCTGCTTTCCCCTTTGCCCGACCGAGGCCCTGCAGGCCGCCTACGTACTGGTGGAGGCCCTGGCTTTTCCGAAACAGGACCCCAACGTTGGATCGACAAAATAAGGAGCCGTCCATGAACAAAAGCGCTTTTAAAATCCGACTCATGGAGGCGGAGGATTTTGCCGCCGTAACGCGGATTGATGAGAAAGTACTCAAGGTGGCCCGGCCGGAATACTACCGGCTGAAGTTTGAAGAACTGGTTCAATCCCCCGAGCGGCTGCCCACTTCGCTGGTAGCCGAGACACAAGATGGCACGCTGGTCGGCTTCATCATGGGGGAACTCTTTATCGGGCAATACGGGATTTCCCAGGAGGCCACCCTGGATACCATCGGTGTGGATCCCGATTTTCAGCACCAAGGCGTGGGACGGCAACTGCTCCAGGAATTCCTGGATCACCTGAAAGCCCTCGGCGCCAGAAAAATTAAGACCCTGGTGGACTCCCAGGATACGCGCTTGACGCATTTCTTTCAGGCCAATCGCTTTGCCCCCTCCAAAACCGTCAACCTGGAGTACAGCCTTTGATAACTGCGGGACCCAGGCCGGTTTAGATCCATGCTCCTGCCGATTCTGGAAACCTTTCAGGCCTGGCCTGAAAACCCTCTGGCCTAGGCCCGTTAAAAAATCCAACTGGAATCCTTTTTAAAAACCTCCGTCCCGAAGACCTTTTTCAGGCAACCCGGGGAACATAAGCGAGCGAACACTTCATGATTACGGCCGGCATCGATGTGGGGGCCAAAAACATCAAAATCGTTATAGTCCGGGACAGCCAGGTCAGCGGCTGGGCGGTCATCCCGGGCGGATATGATATCCGGGAATCTCTGGAGCGGGCCTGGGCGGCGGCCCGGGCCGCCGCCGGCCTGCCGCAGGAGCGTATCGAACGGATCGTGGCCACCGGCGTGGGCCGCAGGAAGGTCACCGAAGCCCGGGATCAGGTAACGGAGGTATCGGCGGCGGCGGCGGGGGCCGGCGCCCTGGACGACCGCGTGCGCACCGTCATTGACGTAGGGGCCGAAGAAAGTCGGGCCATTAAGATCAACGGGGCCGGGAAAGTCGTCGATTTTGCGGTCAACGAAAAATGTGCCGCCGGCACAGGGGCTTTTACCGAAGCCATGGCCCGGGCGTTGGAAGTGCCCCTCGCCGAGTTGGGTCCCTTGTCCCGGCAGTCGGCCCGGGCCTTGGTCATGAACGCCCAGTGTGTGGTATTTGCCGAATCGGAACTGGTTACCATGGTCCACTCCCAAGTCCCCAAGGCCGACATGGCCCGGGCCGTGCATGACGCCATTGCCGACCGCATCGCCTCCCTGGTCCGCCGGGTGGGCCTGGAAAAGGAGATTATGCTGATCGGCGGTGTGGCCCGCAACGAGGGCTTGGTTGAATCCCTGGAGCGGGAACTGGAAACCGTCCTCATCCTGCCGGAAATCCCGGAAATCGTCAGCGCCTCCGGGGCGGCCCTGCTGGCCGGGCAATAAAATACCGTTCGGCGAATTGCTCATTGTGATTCGAGATGCCTGTCACGAATAGTCGGGGGCTGGTGTCCCTGAACTGGGGAAGTAGGCGTATGGCGCAGGAATTCTGGCGATGGACGGAATCCCGGTGGACGGCACCGGATATAATTTGGCAAAAAGGGAAAACCATCTCAGCCGGCGTCGATGTGGGTTCTGTCAGTTCCCAGGCCGTGGTCCTAATCGACGGGAACATCTACTGCTATGCCAACCGGCGCACCGGTTCCAGCAGCCCGGATAGCGCCCGTCAAGTCATGGACTGGGCACTGGAAGACACCGGCCTGACCCTGGACCAGATACAGTACACGGTAGGGACCGGATACGGGCGGGTCAATGTCCCCTTTGCCCAGCGGACTGTCACCGAGATCGCCTGTCATGGCCGGGGCGCCCATTTCCTGTACGGCCCCACGGTGCGGACCGTGCTCGACATGGGCGGCCAGGACTGCAAGGGCATTCACATCGATGCCCAGGGCAAGGTTACCAATTTCCTCATGAACGACAAGTGCGCCGCCGGCACCGGACGGGGGCTGGAGGTTTTCGCCGACCTGTTGGGGGTCTCCATCAATGACCTGGGGGAACTCTCCCTGCGGGTGGCCGAAGATCCGCCGCCGGTGAGCAGCACCTGCGTGGTCTTTGCCAAATCGGAGGCCGCGGCCCTGCTCCGGGATGGCTGGCCCAAGGAAAAGGTACTGGCCGCCTACACGGCCGCCATGGCCCACCGGGTCGCCACCCTGTTGCAGCGCATCGGCCTGGAGCCTGATTTTGCGATCACCGGCGGCATCGCCAAAAATATCGGCGTCGTATCCCGGCTGGAAAAAGAACTGGGCCTCCAGGCCCTCAAGCCCCAAATCGACACCCAGATCGCCGGGGCCGTCGGCGCCGCCCTCTTTGCCAGAGCCTTCGCGGAAAAAGGAAAATGATCGCCCAGTACGGCTACAGCGACGGATCAGGGGAATTCTACGTCACCATCGACACGGACCGCTGCGACGGCTGCGGGGCCTGCGCCTTGGCCTGTCCGGGAGGCGTTCTCGCTGTCCTCCCGGAAGACCCCCATGATCCTTTTAGGGCCATGCCGGTAGCCGTGGTCCGGGAGGAGGCCCGCCAAAAAATCAAGTATGTCTGCAGGCCCTGCCAACTACCGGAAGCCCGCCTTCCCCTGCCCTGCGTGGCGGCTTGCCCGGCTGCAGCCGTCGGGCATTCCTGGACGGCGTTGTCTGGTCGACTACCGTGAGTCATGGGAGCAAGGCGGAGGAAAGGGGTCGCTTCGACCACCACCCGGAAAAGGAGTGGCCGCGCTTTTCGCCTGCCGCCTCACGAGGAGATGATGAAACGTCAGGAGGAACTGCAAAGCCAGGGCTGGGTCAGACAATTTACCGCCGATGAACCGCGCCTCTCCGAAGCCGTGGAGGAGTATAAGGAACTGGGCTTCGAAGTCCACCTGGAACCGCTGGACCCACTGCAGATTCCGGTAGGAGAATGCAGCCGCTGCCTGCTCGCCGATTGCGACCGCTATAAAGATATTTACACCCGCAGTAAACAGTGAAGCGTCAAAAACAACTTGACCAAAATTCCTAAAAACGTGTATTATAAAAAGTTAAAATAAATTAAGGAGTTTATCCATGGGCAGTGTAACCCCCACGAACCAATTCACCGGCGCCTCCCAGTATGTCCTGGACGAGGAACTGGCCAAGATCGTCAACATCTCCATGGCCCTGGAGATGCCCCTCCTGCTGAAAGGGGAACCCGGCACCGGCAAGACTATGTTAGCCCACGCCATCTCCGAGTCCCTGAAGATGCGCCTGATCACCCTCAACGTCAAGTCGAGCATGAAATTGATCGACGCCCTCTATCAGTACGATACGCTGACGCGGCTCAACGACAGCCGGTTTGGGGATTCCAACCGGGACGTGAGCAACATCGAAGAGTACATCAAGATGGGCAAAATCGGCCAGGCCTTTACCACCGAGAAGAAGGTCGTCCTGCTCATCGACGAGATCGACAAGGCCGACACCGATTTTCAGGACGACATGCTCGACGTGCTGGACCAGATGGAATTCGACATCATCGAGATCGACAAGACCGTAAAGGCCAAAAACCGGCCGGTGATCATCATCAC
>JALOOY010000195.1 GCA_025454185.1 Thermodesulfobacteriota bacterium | reverse complement strand
AAGTCGTCATTGCGAGCGGAGCGAAGCAATCCCCCAGCCTAACTCTCTGATTCCTGGGGATTGCTTCGTCGCTTCACTCCTCGCAATGACTCCCTTGCGGACTTTTTGCGAAACCACCAAAATATCTGAGTCGAGGAATTTATTTGGGCAACAGGCCCCGATTCCTTTCATAGCGCATCTGGAGCAGTTCCACCAGCAGCGCGAAGCCCATGGGCAGGTAAATGTAGGCCTTCGGCACATCCTTGTGCAGCCCTTCCATGAAGATGGTCACCCCGATAGTGACCAGGAAGGAGAGGGCCAGGATCTTGAGGGCCGGGTGTTCGAGGATGAAATCACCCACCGGTCCGGCAAAAAACAGAATGACCAGGAAGGAGAGGACTACGGCCCCGATGATCACCCAGACCTGGTCGGTCAGGCCCACGGCGGTAATGACCGAATCGATCGAAAAAACGATGTCGAGCAGTACGATCTGGGTGATCACGGCCGGAAAGCTCTTTTTAAGGGTCCCGGCGGCCCGTTCCTTTTCCTCCCGCAGTTCGACCGTATGGTGGATCTCCCGCACGGCCTTGTAGAGCAGGAAAAGCCCCCCGGCCAGCAGGATGATGTCCCGCACCGAGAGGTTCAGGAACAGGGGGTCGGTCAGACCGGCCAGGAAGAGGACCAGCCCGAGCATGAGGATGCGGGCCAGGAGGGCCAGGCTAAGGCCGATGGTGCGGGCCTTGGGCCGCTGGCCTTCCGGCAGGCGCCCGGCAAAAACGGCGATCACCAGCACGTTGTCGATGCCCAGGACCAGTTCGAGGCCGATCAGCAGGGCCATCAGCAGAATGGCGTCGGTCATGGCATTTCCTTCATTTTTTATTTTAATTTAGTTTTTTCACCGCAAAGACGCAAAGAACGCCAAGGAAAAACCTTTTTTCATCAAAAAAATCGGCTTTTGCCGATTTTTTGATGAACAATCTTAGCGCCCTTTGCGTCTTTGCGGTGAATAAGATTTTCATAGGGCTAACGTATTAATTTTTTATAATAGGTGTCGGATAAATAAACAGCCGCCAGGGGATTGTGCCCGGTGACGCGGTCCTTGACGGCCAGGACCGTGGTCGGGGCCTGGGCATATTGGAAGAACAGCGAATCGTGGCCCACGCACAGGCCGAGCAAAATATTGAACTGGGTGGCGGCCTCGTTCATAAGTTTGGCCTGAAAGACGGGGTTGCACATGGCCTCGTCCGTGCCCTGGAAGATCTGGTCCTCGTCTCCGATGCCGATAAGGGACTTGGGGGTCTTTCCGGCCTTGCAGACGGCGGAGACGACTTCGAAGCCCCAGTTTTTCAGGATCTCCTCTACCCGGCACGCCTCGCCGGCCAGACCGATGCAGAAAGCCAGACCCAGACGCCGGTAGCCCATGCGCTCGGCGAATTCCCCTATTTCCTGCAGCCGGGTCTTAGTGGGTTGCATCACATAGGGCCGTTCGTGGCGGTTGGCATAGCAGGCCGCCTCCTGCAGGGAGGCCTGGCGGGCGAACTCGTGCACCGGCGGCTTCCCATATTCCCGGTTGGCCTTGGCCAGGAGCGTTTTTTGGGTCAGGGTCGGGCAGCCGCGGGAGGCCGAGCCGTCGGCGGAAAAGCAGACCCGGCGGTTCATCGGCAGCCCGCAGGCCCCGCAATCGGGCCGGGGAGGGCGGCCCGCTGCCTTCCCGATTTTTTTCTGCGGCTGCTTCGCGTTTTTCGCGGGTTGAATCTTTTGGGTACTTCTCTTCGAGGCCGCTTCAGGTTTCATGGGATCTCCTTTTCACCCCGGCGGCCTCCAACAGGGCCGCCATTTTTTCGTAGGGCTGGGCCCCCACCAGGGCCTTTTCTCCTAAAACCAAGGTGGGCACGGCCGTAATCCCCATCTCCCGGGACCGGGTCCAGTCGGCGTCGACCGCCTCCCGGAATGGGCGGCGGGTGAGGGCCTCCCGTGCTTCTTCCTCAGGCAGCCCCAGGTCCCTGATCACCTCCAGCAGGAACTCGCTCCGGCCGATGTTCTTACCGTCTACGAAATAAGCGTGGAAAACAGCCCGGTGAAATTCCTCCCCACGACCCCGGGCCTCGGCCCATTTGCCCAGTTCCTGGGCCGCCCGGCTGTTGTAGGTCATGGCCCGCGGGGAGAAGGGCAGGCCGGCATCACGGGCGGCCTTTTCCAGGTAGGCCATCACCCGGGGCAGGTCGAAATCCCGTCCGGCGAACAGTTGTTCCAGGGTCATCCCATCCTCCGGGACTTCGGGGTGGAGGGGAAAAGCGGACCAACGGACCTCGATCTCGAATTCTCTCTGCAGCTTTTCAATACGCCCGGTAATGAAGTAGCACCAGGGTCAGATGTAATCGGAAAATATTTCCAGCACGGGAAAGCGGTCCATGAGAAATCCTTTTTCTGAAATTTTTTAGAACAGTTGGACTATAAAACCTTCCGGGAAGCCGGTCAAGCCGGATCTGCCCGAAGAAGGCAATTTCGGGGAAAAGTTGCTTTTTTAAAACCGAATACCTAAATTTATCAAAGATGTAACTAAATCCAAGCTTGTGGCAGATCGTCGTCCCGGACTGATCCGGACCCCGGCTTGCGACGGGGTGACGGCGGAAGAGATAGCCGGGGGAATGTTCTATATTCCAGATACAGTCCGACAAGATCAGGCCCCTTGCCTGGATTCTGGCCTTCGCCAGAATGACGGAAAAATCTCAATCCAGGCCTATAGTCGTCACCCTGGTCCCGCTATTGTAGCGGGATTAGGCAGGGTCCAGACATGGCTTTCGATTGCCATTTATGCCGTTTTTATTATGAGACCATTTATAATAATAGTTGTCGGACCGTTTTCAAACCAGCAACCAGTAACCAGCAACCAGTAACGAGAACAGAATTACCCATGATCACCATCCTGCGCGCCCTCGGCGGCGCTATTTTTATCGGCCTCACTTTGCTATACGGACTCCATGGCACCCCCCCGGAGGCCACGGCCCAGATCGGCGTGAATATCGTCGCCACCCCGGTGAACTCCGGCTTGTCCCAACCCGTTCATATCACCCACGCCGGCGATGGCAGCGGTCGCCTCTTTGTGGTGGAGCAGGCCGGCAGGATCCGGGTGATCGTGGGCGGAGTGCTACAGCCCACCCCGTTTCTGGACATCACCGGCCGGGTAAAATTCGCCGGAGAAGAAGGCCTCTTGAGTGCGGCCTTCCCGCCCGGCTTCTCCGGAAAAAGATATTTCTATGTGTATTACACCAACCTGAACGGCGACAACCGGGTCTCCCGGTTTCATCTCGATCCCACCACCGGCCTGGGGGATCCGACCCGGGAAGACCTGATCATCTATTTCAACCACCCGACGTATGCCAACCACAACGGCGGCCAGACAGCCTTCGGTCCGGACGGCTTCCTCTACATCGGGACCGGGGACGGCGGCGGGGGAGGGGACCCGCTCGGAAATGCCCAGAATCCGGGGTCGCTCTTGGGCAAGGTGCTGCGCATCGCGGTGGAGCCGCCCGGCCCCAGCGGCGTACCAGGACCCCTGAAAACCTATCTGCCGCTGGTCTTCCGAGGAAGTCCCGTTTCGGGGTATAGCATTCCCCCGGACAACCCCTTTGTGAACGTACCCGGTTATCGTCCCGAGATCTGGGCCCTGGGGCTGCGCAATCCCTGGCGCTTTTCCTTCGACCGCCAGACCGGCGACCTCTACATCGGCGACGTCGGGCAGGGGGAATGGGAGGAAGTGAACTTTCAGCCCGCGGGCCTGCTCACCGGGCGGAACTACGGCTGGAATATCATGGAAGGCGCCCACTGTTATCTCAGCCTTACCTGCAACCAAACAGGCCTGACCCTGCCGGTGGCGGAATACCCCCACACGCTGATTACCCATGACGACAACGGCTGCTCCATCACCGGGGGTTTCGTTTACCGCGGCCCGGGCAATCCCGACCTGCAGGGGATTTATTTCTTCGGGGATTACTGCACCGGCCGCATCTGGGGGCTGCGCCAAAACGCAGGGGTCTGGCAGCAGCAGGAACTGCTGGTCACGGCCCATAACATCAGCACCTTCGGGGAAGATGAAGCGGGGAATCTCTATTATGCGGACCGGACCGGGGGGATTATCTACCGGGTCGAGCAGGTGGCTCCTTAATGCGAAAATGGCCCTTAGGCCTTGCTTTGGGTCGTCATGCCGGACTTGATCCGGCATCCAGGTAACGTAAGACCATCACTGCTCTGTCCCGCCGATGCGGGACGGCCTACGCCGGAATGACTACCTCTGTTTAAGAACCACTATTCTCAGGCTTCGCGGGGAAACGCCCTGGGCATGGGGATTTAATACGAAAATAAAGGCGAACACCCAACATCGAACATCGAACGTCCAACAGCGAATTGCGGTAAGAAACATAAATTAAGGAGAAGCCATGAAACGTAATAAAAATTTGGATAAAGTGTTCTTTCTTTCCTGGTTGCTGGCCGGGTTGTTGTTGGGCGGCGTTGACCTTTTTGCCCAGGAAAAGGCCCCGGGACCGGCCATGATGGGCGGAGACCGTCCGCCGGAGATGATCCGGATGATGCAGGAACCCAACAAAGTACTGGCCAACGCCGCCATCGACTATCTGTATGCCTTTACCAACGCCCTCCATCTCCAGGCGGCCCAGCGCCCCGACCAGATCGACCGGGCTTTTATCCAGACGGCCTTCGGGGAGATCCAGCGCAGCTATGGCCTGATCGAGCAATTTCAAAAAGCCCATGTGCAGACCATGGATGCGGCCATGCAGGCCAGGGTCCAGATGATGATGGGGCGCATGAACCGGAATTTGACCGGTTTGAAGGAAAATCTGGATTTACTGGAAAAGGAAATCAGCGGCGGAAACAAACTGGAGGGGATCGTGGCCCGCACCGGCGGGATGCTGCAATACCTGGATGATTTGCTCACGATGCGGGCGGGGCAAAGCGCTCCCGCGAATAGTCCGCAGAAAAAAATGCGGGATTAAA
>JALOOY010000194.1 GCA_025454185.1 Thermodesulfobacteriota bacterium | reverse complement strand
GTCCTGGAGGGCCTTTTTCACGGCCCCCACCCGCTTCCGGGCCTTGATATTACCGTTGATATAGTGGCAGTCGCCCTCGAGGCAGCCGGCCACGTACACCCCGTCGGCGCCGTCCTCGATGGCCTTCAGCAAGTGAATCACATCCACCCGCCCGGTGCAGGGCATGAGGATGACCCGCACGTTGGTGGGATACTGCAGTCGCATGGAACCTGCCAGGTCCGCAGCGCTGTAGGCTCAGTACTGGCAGCAGAAGGCGACGATCTTAGGTTCGAATGTTTCGGTCATAAGTTCCTCTTTTTTCAATCTGTTAATATGCTGTTTATATGTAAATTTTCTTGCCGAAACAATAATTAATAATTAACAATTAATTATCAATTATTAATTATTGGTGTATTTTCCCTAGGCCGCCTCCTCCATCAAGGCATCCACCTTGGCGATGACCTGCTTGTCTGTAAAATGCTGCAGGGTGATGGCCTTGCCCGGACATTCGGAAACGCAGACGCCGCAGCCCTGGCATTTGGAGACGTCGATCTCCGCCGCCCCCTGGTCGCCGATGACCGGCACGTTGAAGGGGCAGGCCCGCACGCAGGTCAGACAGACGGCGCAGAGTTCCGGATTGACCACGGCCACGACCCCACCGACTTTGACGCTGTCCTTGGCCAGCAGGGTGAAGGCCCGGCCGGCGGCGGCCTGGGCCTGGGCGATGCTCTCGTCGATCGGCTTGGGATAATGGGCCAGACCGCAGAGGTAGATGCCCTCCGTGGCGAAGTCCACCGGCCGCAGCTTCATATGGGCTTCCAGCAGGAAACCCTCGGCGTTCAACGAGACCTTGTAGGCCTCCGCCAGTTCCTTGACCTCATTGGGGACGATGGCCGACGCGAGGGTTACCAGGTCGGGCTCCAGGGTGACGAATTGGCCGAGCACGTGGTCCAGCACCGTAACCGAGACCTTCCCGTTTTCCACCTGGACCACCGGCCTGTTGTCCAGGTCGAAGCGGATGAAAAACACCCCCAGGTTGCGGGCCTCCCGGTAGAGGTCCTCCCGGACCCCGAAGGTGCGGATGTCCCGGTAGAGGATGAAGACATCCATAGCGGGATTCAGCTTCTTCAAGGTCAGGGCGCTCTCCACGCTGTGGGTGCAACAGATCTTGCTGCAGTAAGGCCGCTGCGGTTCCCGGGAGCCGACGCACTGGATGAAGACGGCGGTCTGGGCCTGGGCGATCCGCGGGTCCTGGGCCACAATGGCCTGATCCAATTCCAGGGCGGTCATGATCCGGGAATCCGCTCCGTAGCCGTACACGTCCGGCTGCCACTCCTGGGCCCCGGTGGCCAAAACGGCCACGCCGTGCTCGAAGGTCAGGGTCTCGCCGGGCTTGCGGAGAATCGTGGTGTAATTGCCCACGAAGCCGGAGCCCTTTTCCACTTCCGCGTTGAAATGAACCTGAATGTTGGGGTGCCCGGTCACCCGGGCCACCAGTTCCCGCACATGGGCCTGAATATCCTCCCCTTTCCAGGTGTGGCGCAGCTTCAGGGCATTGCCACCCAGCGCAGCGGTCTTCTCCACCAGTTGGACCGGGAAGCCCTGGTTGGCCAGGTTCAGGGCCGCCGTCATGCCGGCCACCCCGCCGCCCACCACCAGGGCCGATTTCTTCAGACCGAAAGAGACCTTGTGCAGGGGCTCCAGCAGGGAAACCCGGGCCACGGCCATGCGTACCAGGTCCCGGGCCTTGGCTGTGGCCATCCGCGGATCACCCTGATGCACCCAGGTATCCTGGTCGCGGATATTGGCCATGTCGAAAAGGTAGGTGTTCAGGCCCGCTTCCCGAATGGTCTGCTGGAAGAGCGGTTCATGGGTACGCGGCGAACAGGAGGCCACTACCACCCGGTTGATCCCCTTTTCCTGGATGACCTGCTTCATCTTTTCCTGGGTGTCTTGGGAGCAGGTGAAGAGGTTGTCCTCCACGTGGACCACGTAGGGCAGGCCCTTGGCGTATTCCCTGACGGCCGGCACGTCGGCCACGCCGCCGATGTTGATGCCGCAGTTGCAGACAAAGACCCCCACCCGGATGTCCTCACCGGAAACGTCCCTTTCCGCGGGCAGTTCCTGGTGCCGGATCAGTTGGTTCCGGCTCTCGGCGATCCCTTCCGCCGCGGCGCAGGCCGCGGCCGAGGCCTCCATGACGGCCTGCGGAATGTCCTTGGGACCGTTGAAGGCCCCGCAGGTGAAAACGCCGGGCCGTTCCGTGGCCACCGGGGTAAAACTGCCCACCTGGGCGAACTGGTTCTTGTCCAGGGGCACGCCCAGTTTTTCTGCCAGATCCAGGGCCTCGGGGGCCGTCTCCAGCCCCACCGACAGGACCACCAAGTCGAACTCCTCCTGAAGGACCTCCCCCTTTTCGGTGACGTACTGGATCAGGAGGTTGTCGCTGTGGGGGACGGGGTCGATGGAATGGATCCGGGAACGGATGAAACGCACGCCCCGTTCCTCCTCGGCCCGGACATAGTATTTTTCGAAATCCTTCCCGTAGGTGCGCATGTCCATGAAAAAGATGGCCGTATCCAAAGGGTGGGCGCTGTGCTCCTTGGCAATGACCGCCTCCTTGATGGCGTACATGCAGCAGACGGCCGAACAGTAGCCGTGGTCGCAGTGGTTGATGTCCCGCGACCCCACGCACTGCAGCCAGGCCACCTTTTCCGGCTCCTTGTGGTCGGAGGGACGGATCAGATGCCCTTCGTAGGGTCCGGAAGCGGACAGGATCCGTTCAAACTCCATGCTGGTCACCACGTTAGGGTGGTGGGCATAGCTGTAGGCCTCGTAGTTCGTGGGATCGAAGGGCCGGAATCCCGGGGCCATGACGATGGAGCCCACTTCGATGGTCCGCTCCACCGGCTGCATCTCATGGACCACCGCCTGGGCCAGACAGGCCTTGACGCACTGGTAGCATTCCGAACAGATGCCGCACTTGAGGCAGCGTTCGGCCTCGGCCAGGGTGGTGTCCTCCGGAAAGCCCAGGGCCACCTCCTTGAAATTCCCTTCCCGCTCGGCCGGGGAGATCTTTTCCATGACCTGACGGGCCTTGCGTTCCACCCCTTCCGTGGGGGGCTTTTCGTAGGACCAGTCTTCCTCCCGACCGGCCCGCAGGTCGACGCCGTTCAGGAAGCGGCGGATGCTCTCAGCCGCCTTCTTCCCGCTCTCCACAGCCTCCACCACCGACTTGGGCCCGTAGAATACATCCCCCCCGCAGAACACGCCGGGCAGGGAGGTCTCCAGCGTGACCGGGTCGCCCTGGAGGCCGCCCCGCGGGGTCAGGGCAATGCCCTGGGACCCGGCGTAGGAGAGGTCGGCCGCCTGGCCGATGGCCACGATGACCGTGTCGCCGTTGATGACGGTCAGGTCGTTTTCATCGTAACTGGGGCGGAAGGCCCTGTTTTCGTCAAAGACCGCCAGGCAGCGTTTGAACTCGATCCCGGCCAGTTGGCCCTTTTCCTGGAGGAACCGTTTGGGCCCCAGGCTGTTGACGATCTTGACGCCTTCTTCCAGGGCCTCCTCGATTTCGTAATCCCAGGCCGGCATCTCCTCCCGCTTTTCCAGACAGATCAGGGTCACGTCCTGCGCCCCCCGGCGCCGGGCGGTGAGGGCCACGTCCACGGCCACGTTGCCGCCGCCGATAACCAGGACCTTCTGCCCCAGAGTGACCGGGCGGCCCAGGGCCGAGTCCCTCAAAAAATCCACCCCTTTCAGCGCGCCGGGCAGGTCCTCGCCTTCCACGTTCAGCCCCCGGCTCAGGTGCAGGCCGGTGGCCAGAAAGAAGGCCCGAAAGCCTTGGGCCTTCAGGGAGTCGATGGTCACGTCCTGACCGAAGGTGACCCCGGTCTTGACGTCCACCCCCAAGGCCTCGATGGTCTGAACTTCCGAACGGATGATGTCCCGGGGCAGCCGGTACTCGGGGATGCCCACGGCCATCATGCCGCCGGCCACAGGCAGCTTTTCGAAAACGGTGACCGGGTAGCCGTCCTGGGCCAGGAAGTAGGCGGCCGAGAGCCCGGCCGGGCCGGAGCCGACCACAGCGATCTTCTCGGCCTTCTTTTCCTGGACTTCCGGCACATAACGGTCCGCCTGGGCCAGGTCTTCATCGGCCAGGAAACGGTGCAGGTATTGAATGGAAATGGGCTGGTCCACGTCGCCCCGGGTGCAGATCCCCTCGCAGGGATGGTGACAGACCCGACCGCAGACACCGGGAAAGGGATGGGCTTCCTTGAACAGGGCCAGGGCCTCCCGGTATTTCTTCTGGTTGATCAGGGCAATGAAGCCCTGGACGCTTACATGGGCCGGGCAGGTGGCCTTGCAGGGGGCCGTGCCCCGTTTTTCGATGGCGTAGGCGCTGGGCATGGCCTGGGGATAATATTTGAAAGCCGCCTTGCGGTTGCGCAGGCCCATGTCGAAGAGGTTGGTCACCTCGATGGGGCAGGCCTTGGCGCACTCCCCGCAGGCGGTGCATTTGCTCTTGTCCACGTACCGGGGGCGCTCGAGGATCTTGACCTGGAAATTTCCCGGTTCGCCGCTCACTGCCTGAATGTCGGTGAGGGTCAGCAGTTCGATGTTCAAGTGTCGGCCCGCTTCCACCAGCTTGGGCGAGATGATGCACATGGAACAGTCGTTGGTGGGGAAGGTCTTGTCCAACTGGGCCATGACCCCGCCAATAGCCGACTTTTTTTCCACCAGGTAGACATAAAATCCGGCGTTGGCCAAATCCAGCGACGTCTGGATCCCGGCGATCCCGGCCCCGGCCACCATCACCGCTCCCACTTTTTTCGTTTCGTTTCCGGCCATACGTTGTTTCCTTGTATCTGAAGATTTAGAGTGTGGATTTTGTTTTCTGGGTTGCCATTAACTATGATTAAAACAAGTGTTAAATCCCCAGCCAAAAAAAATTTTTTATTTTTTTTGGCTGGAAAAATTGTTACTTCGCGCTTTTGGGTCTCTCACCTA
>JALOOY010000193.1 GCA_025454185.1 Thermodesulfobacteriota bacterium | reverse complement strand
TCGGGAGGATCTTGGGGTCCTGCACGACCCGACATTTTTTCGTAACCCGCTGCACGGTTCCCTGCGAGCCCCCCTGCCGGCGTGTTGACTTTTTTTAATGGATTTTATACGTTATCAGTCATGGACAACCTGTTTATGATCTTCCACCAATGGCGTAGGGTATCATGATGATACCCAGTCCTTTTAGATTCTTTTGCTATGGGTGGCCTCTGCTCCTGGCCGGTCTGCTTCTGTCCGGGTGCACGGAAATCTTTTATTACCGGCAATGGCGCCAGCCCCCGCCAAGCAGTTATATCGAACCGGGAACGAAAAAACCAGGCTCGGAAACCCAAAATCCCTTTTACCGCATCGACTGCCAGGGCGGGGTGACCTGCTTCGGACCGGACGAAGAAAAAACGGACCAGCAAGACGGCCTGCTGATCAAAGAATGCCTGTGGAAGAACGTGCCTTATAAGAACGGCAAGCCCGGCCTCATGTGGCTGACCTTTTCCAAAAAAGGTGACGGTTGCTGGCAGCTCCATCCGGAATCGACGGCGGGAGCGAAGGAAAACCCTAAGCAGGATTAGGCCCTGGGGCCTCGCCTTCCTGCGGGATGGGGCGCCTCCCCTCCGCGGCCACCCACCTTCCTGAATCACGGTTTACTTCCCCTTGAACAACAGCGGCAGATACAGCCGGTAAGTGGCTACAACCTGGCTCTTGACCTGGATCGTAAAGGGATAGGGTGTATCGACTGTCGTTTGGGAGTTCGGGAAAATCTCCAGGTAATAGTTTCTTCCCTTGAAAATACCGGGGCCGTCCTGACGCAGGATTCCTCCCGTGACCCGCCCTGAAGTCATTGTCAATGAAACCGGCTGGCGGAAAAAGGAGTCGGCGGCCGGGCGAAAGCCCAGGTTCTGGCCCAGACCCGGCGCCCCCTTGCCCACCACAAAGCCGCGGTCGTCCACAATTTGGGCCGCCAGGGCCAGCGGCAGGGACAGGTTCACCTCCGTACGGTAGTTTTCAGCCAGCCAGTCGGGGCAGCCGCCCTCCGAACAGGGGGAGATGGGGATCTTCAGGGCCTCGGTCAGTGTCGGGAAGCTGAAACTGCCCTCGATCAATCCCCCGTAGCTGCCGGACAGGAGCGCCGCCAATTCCTCCTCCGAACGGCAGGGCGAGACCACCCCGCCGTGAAAAATGAATACCGGCAGGGCGTTGGCCGGGCAGGGATCGGCAGCGTTTGGTATCCCGTCCCCATCCAGGTCGTTATCGCAAAGGTCCCCCCATCCGTCCCGATCCTGGTCCCGCTGGTCGGCATTGGCATAGGAAGGACAATTGTCGCAGGCGGTCCCGACCCCGTCCCCGTCACCGTCCAACTGAGAAGGATTTACGACGTTCGAACAGTTATCGACCGCGTCCGGAACGCCGTCACCGTCCAGGTCGTCATCGCAGACATTTCCGACCCCATCCCCGTCGTTATCCGCCTGGTTGGCATTACGCACCAGGGGACAGTTGTCCAGGAGATCGATGACCCCGTCGCCGTCCTGGTCCTGACAGGCGTCGCCGACGCCGTTGCCGTCGTCGTCCTCCTGGCCCGCATTGGCCACCCGGGGGCAATTGTCGGTGAGGTTCGGTATCCCATCGCCGTCCTGGTCGTCATCGCAGACATCGCCGATCCCATCCCGGTCCAGATCGCCCTGCAGGGGGTTGGGAACGTTGGGGCAGTTGTCCCTCCCGTTAAGGACGTAATCCCCGTCGTTGTCGTCGTCCTGATCGTCCAGGACGCCGTCGCAATCTACATCGGAAACGGTCAGGCCCACCGAAGCCAAGGCGTTGCGCACGCTGCAGACGTCGGCCTGGACAAAACCATGCTGGTGATTGTTGTCCACAAAAATCTGGGCCTGCTCCAGGGTCTCCCGCCGGAAGGCCCGGAACCCGGAATTGCTGTCCAGCCGGCTGGTCAGCACCTTGTAATAGAGGCGCTGGGTTTTCTCGGCCCCGATCCCCCGGACCTGAATCCCGTAGTGGACCCCGCCGTTCACGATCAGGTAAGCCGCCTTGTTGGGGATTCCGCTGTTGGTGTGGACCCCGCCGTGGTCGCTTTCGGTCTCCACATAATCCCGGTCGTGATCGGGATCGTCCTTGTCCGGCGGATTAGCCAGATTGCGGATGTATCCTCCGGGCAATCCGACCCCTACCAGCCAGTCGGCCGTTCCGTTGGCCCATAATTCCACGAACTCCCCGAAGACGTCCGAATAACTTTCGTTGAGGGCCCCGGAATGATGGTCGTAGTCCAGATCGGCCTCGTTGGAGGTGATCCCGTGGGTGAATTCGTGAGCCATCACATCCAGAACCGTATACCCGTCCCCAAACTTGAAATGGTCGCAAAAAGGGACGTAGGCGGAGTTTTCCCAGTTGGACCCGACATGGATATAATTTTCCACCTCCTCGCCGTCGTTGTCGTGGGAATCGCGGTCAAAGACCCGGCGGAAATAATCATAAATGGTATGGGTAAACCGGTAGGCGTCGTCCCCGTCCGCATCGCCTCCCGGATAATTGGCCCGCCCGCCGGGATAAGCGGCCAGGGGCCCGTTCTCAGAAAACCATTGCTCGTCCAAATTGGTGAAGGCCCAGCAGGAATCGGATTCGGTGCCGTAGGCGCTTTCGATGTCCATATCCTTGGCGTAGCGGTTCATTTCCTGCACCTGGAGGACCGTTCCGTCGTGGGCGTCCACAAAGACCCGCCAGGAGGTGCCCGCCCCGTCGGGGTTGCGGAACCCTCGGACCATCACCCGCCAGGCGAGGTGGGTTGGCTCATCACTTGGATCGGGGTTTCCGCCGCCGATGGCGGTCAGCCCGCGGTTGAAGTAAAACGGCCGGATCAGGCCCGTCAGGCGCAGGGCGCGACCGTCTATGGCCGTCAGGGCCTTGACCTCGGCCTCCTTGTCCTTCCAGATCGCCGGCGGCAGTTCCGGCAGGTCGGCCAGATACCGGCCTCCAGTGCTGGTCACCTTGTCCCCCACCATGTGCACGGCCAGGGAGGCCCCGTGGACCGGGATCCCGTCTTTCTGCTGGCCGAAAAAGACATGCTGCTCCGCCGGATCGGGCGAACCGCCCCCCACCTGCGTCAGGGGGCTGGTCCGAATCCGTTTCAGGTAAAAGTCGGTCTTGGGGTCGGCGAGGCGGTAGAGGTATTTATAGCGGTCCAGGAAGTTCAAGGCCCGCAGCACCGGATCGGGCGGAAGATCCGCCGGGATGGGGACCCGCATACTCGCGAAAACGGGAAATCCGCCCTCGAATTCCATGGCGGGTGGTTTTTCCGATTCCGTTCCGAGTTGGCCCATCTGGTTGATCAACTGGACTTCCAGATAGCCGAAACCGGCCGTGCAGGTCTTGGAGGCGTCCATGAGCACCTGCAGGCGGGCGTCCCGGCCGGTGCAGCCGGGGGCGGCGCCGCTCCAGCCGGTGAAGACGTAAGGCAGGGCCGTATGGGCCTCGAGGGTGACCATTGTACCGCCGTCGTAGTTTTTGGTTTCGGAGGCGCAATAGACCCCGCAATTTATCCCATTCTGTTCGCGGCTGAGCACACTGCCCCGTCCGTCTCCGGATTTGTTCACGGTAAGCGTGAAGGTCTGGATATCGAACACGGCCTGGCAGACCACATCGGCATCGCCGATGGTAACGATCCCGTCGTTACAGTCGGGATCACCCCCCCAGCCGGTGAACACCTGCCAGGGGTCGGGCGTAGGGGTCAAGGTCACAACCGTTCCATAGGGAAAACTTTCCGTGCAGTCGGCGCCGCAATCGATGCCGGGATGGCTGCTGCTGACCACCCGGCCGCTCCCAGTGCCCGGTTTACCTATAATCAGAAGATGGGACTGCAGATTGAACGTGGCCGTGCAGGTCTTGTCCGCATTCAAGGTTACGGAACCGTCGGCGCAATCGGGGTCCCCCGACCAGCCGACGAATTCGGAATGAGCCCCCGGGTATACCTCAAAAAAAATGCCGGAGCCTGCCGGATAGGTGGCGCTGCAGTCATTCCCGCAATCCAGGGGACCTCCCGGGCCGTTGATCCGGACCAATCCCAAGCCGGTGCCGTTCCGGGTTATCGTAATGGTGTGTGTTTCAATCTCGAACGTGGCCGTGCAGGCCCGGTGCGCGTTCAGGTTGACCACCCCGTCCGCGCAGTCCGGATCGCCCGACCAGCCGGTAAACATGGAACCCGGGTCCGCCGTGGCCTGGAGCGTGACCGCTACCCCCTGGTCGTAGGCCTCGGCGCAGTCGGCCCCGCAGTCGATGCCGGACGGACTTAGACTGGTCACCCTCCCCGTCCCCCCGCCCTGCCTGTTGATGGTCAGAATGAATCGGGGCGGCGCCGTACGGACGGGCCAGACGTATCCACCGTTGTTCTTGTTGGACGGATCGACCTCTCCGTTGTACAAGTTCACGGCCCAGGCAGCCCAGGCCAAGCCGACGCTGTCCCGGGTGGTGGAGGAAAAATAATAGTCGCCCTGCACGTTCTCAAAAAGCACTCCGTTTCCCCCCAGCCAGGTGGCCGGGCGGCCTTCCTCATAATTGACCAGGCTTTCCAGTTCGTTCACATTCGGCAGGCGCCAGTCGTTGTAGGCGGCCGTATAGTGGCTGCAGGAATAGGCGGCGGGATCGCCATTGAAAGCGGCCACAGCGTCCAGGGAGTCCTGCCAGGTCAGCCAGCCGATTTGCCCGAAACATTGGGCATCCTTGAGCCACATGAGCCCGGTCAGGTTATCCGTTATGGTCCCATCCGAGTTGTCGACAAACCGGGGGGCCGGCCAGAAGGCTCCGGCCTGATGCTCGCCGTCCTGGCCGGTCCCGGCGCAGGGGATTTCTGCCCAAGGGTCAATGCCCTGGTAGCATTTTACCTGACCCGTCTTGGGAACGGCCTGCGGGCGCCGTTGGCCATGAGGAATTCCATGGCCCAGGCCTGATGGGCGGCGAAGGCGTTGGTGGTCGAGGACCAGTACATTTCATCGATGCGGACATTACTAAAACCCTGCCCCAAGAGCCAGGTGTCCTGCCTTTCGGCCCCGGCGTTCATCAAACTTTCCAGCTCGTTGATGTTGGCCAGACGCCAGTCGGATTGCCCGGCCCCGCAGTCGGGATAGGTGTCGGCATTGATTTCCCTGACGAAATCCAGGGCGCGCTGCCAGGTGACTCGTCCGTCTCCAGAGGTCCCGTCATTGTCGAAGGCCGGGTACCGGGTCGCCAGACAATTGGCGTCTTGAAGCCAGATCAGCCCGGTGAGCTGGTCGGTGACGGTCCCGTCCTGATTGTCCACAAACCGGGGTTCGGGCCAGACCACGCCAGCCCGCAAATGGCCGTCTTCCCCGGTCCCGGCGCAGTCCCTTTCCTGTCCGGCGGAATTGAAGCACAGGGTTTGCCCGGTGCGGGGCAGGGCTACTCCCGGTGCCCCTTCCTGGCAAACCTCACAAAGAGGCTCCTCCCAATCCGGCGGCAGGATAGCGCAAAAATTGAAACACCCCGGACTGTGCAGGCAGGGGGAGTAAAGCAGTTGGGCCAATTGGGACCGGGCTGTATCCGGCAGGAAATGAAAAAACGACAAAACTCCCAGGGCGGCCATCTTCCCGAAACATCGGTTCATCTTCATGGCTTTCACCTTCGGGCGTAAAACATGGGCGGTTGAAACGCGAAAAACGTCCTTGAAGGGAAGCCTCTAAGGGTGAGGCAGGAGGGCGGGAAGGAACCCCGGAGCGTCGGCCGGTTC
>JALOOY010000192.1 GCA_025454185.1 Thermodesulfobacteriota bacterium | reverse complement strand
GCTGCAGGACGGCGAATACTTGCCCCTGGGGTCGGATCTGGCCAAACGGTCGGATGCCCGCATCATCGTGGCCACCAACCAGGATTTAGCTGCGCTCCAGGCCGACGGTGTTTTTCGCAGGGACCTTTATTACCGGATCTGCGATCAACATCTGCACCTTCCCCCTCTCCGGGAGCGTCTGGAAGACCTCCCCCTGCTGCTCCACCATTTTCTGGAAAAGGCCGCGGCCGCACTCGGCAGGAGAAGGCCCACGGCGCCGAATGAGCTGGCGGCCCTCCTGGCCGCCTACCATTTCCCCGGAAACCTGCGGGAACTTGAATCCATGGTCTTCGACGCCGTCAGCAACCACCGTTCCGGCAAACTTTCCATGGAACTCTTCAAAGCCCACATTTTCCAGAAGCCGCCCGCTTCGGGGATGGATCAGCCTGAACCGGCCCAAACTGAAACGGCCTCTCTGACTTTTCCTGAGCGCCTGCCGACCTTGAAGGAGCTCGAGCGGCTCCTGGTCGACGAGGCCCTGCGTCGCGCCGGAAGCAACCAGTCCATTGCCGCTCTCAGCCTGGGCATCACCCGCCAAGCCCTTAATAAACGATTGAGAAAAGACAGGTGCCGGAAAAGATAAAGGATGGGGCTTCGGATGGGATTCCTAAATAGGAGGCTGTTAATAATTCGGCATAGGTCCCATTGGTCAGCGCCTGCAGGTCCTGCGGGCGCAGCTCGATCGTGCCGGTATTCGTGCAGTCTCATTGCCGGGCCCGCCCGGGATCGCGAGAGGGCGACTTTTCGGAGATTTGAATTTTGATCATTCGGATTTGTTTCGGCCCGCGGCGAGCTCGGCCGAGTCGATTTCGAATTTCGGATTTCGAATTTAGCCCTTGATCGGTTTAGGTTTATCTTTCCCGAATACCCTCTTAAAAATCACGTCCACATTCTTCAAGGTGTGATCCAGGTCAAACAGGGCCGCCAGCTCCTTGGGTTTGAGCCGCTTCTGGATGCGGGAATCGGCGGCCAGCAGGTCCTGGAAGCGATTCCCCTCGTCAGCCCAGACCTGCATGGCGTTTTCCTGGACGATCTGGTAGGCCTCTTCGCGGCTGACGCCTTTGCGGGTCAGGGCCAGCAGCACCCCCTCCGAGAAGGGCAGGCCCCGGGTGATCTCCAGGTTGCGCTGCATGTTTTCCGGGTAGACGATCAGGTTTTTGATCAGGCCGGTGAGGCGGGCCAGCATGTAGTCGATCAGGGTGGTGGCGTCGGGGCCGATGACCCGCTCCACCGAGGAGTGGCTGATGTCCCGCTCGTGCCAGAGGGCCTGGTCTTCCAGGGCGGCCAGGGCGTAGCCCCGGATCAGGCGGGAGAGCCCGGCCAGGTTTTCGGAGGCGATGGGATTGCGCTTGTGGGGCATGGCCGAAGAGCCCTTCTGGCCCTTGGAAAAAAATTCTTCGGCCTCCAGGACCTCGGTCCGCTGCAAATGACGGATTTCCACGGCCATCTTCTCGATGGAGCCGGCCAGCACGGCCAGGGCGCAGAAATATTCGGCGTAGCGGTCCCGCTGAACGATCTGGCTGGAGGCCGGGGCGGGCTTGAGCCCCAGTTTCCTGCAGACGTGGGCCTCCACCACCGGGGAGAGGTGGGCGAAGGTGCCCACGGCGCCGGAGACCTTGCCTACGGCGATGGCCTCCCGGGCCTGTTCCAGGCGGCGCTGGTTACGCTTGCTTTCGTCATACCAGATGGCCAGCTTGAGGCCGAAGGTGATCGGTTCGGCGTGGATGCCGTGGGAGCGGCCGATCATGGCCGTTTTTTTGTGGCGGAAGGCCTGCTCCCGGATGGCCTCCTGCAGGGCCTTCAGGTCGGCCAGGATGACGTCCAGCGCCTCGGTAAGCAGCACGGCCAGGGAGGTGTCCAGCACGTCGGAGGAAGTCAGCCCCAGATGGATATGCCGGCTGGGCGGTCCCACGTGCTCGGCCACGTTGGTCAGGAAGGCGATCACGTCGTGTTTGGTGATCTGTTCCAGTTCGTCGATCCGTTCCACCGAGAAGCGGGCCTTTTTTTTGATCACCGCCAAATCTTTGACCGGGATGTGCCCCAGTTTAGCGAGGGCCTCACAGGCGGCGATTTCCACGTCCAGCCATTTTTGATAGCGGTTCCGCGGACTCCAGAGTTCGGCCATGGCGGGCCGGGTGTAGCGAGGGATCATGGGTAACTCCTTATGGGGTTTTAAGAATTGATAATTGATTACTGACAATTGCCTAATCGTCAGGGTAACCGCCCGAAACAGGCAGATATGGGGAGCCGGCCCCTGGCCAAAGCGAAAAGAGCTTCAGCCCCACCCGGCATTCGACAATCGGCAATCCAAAATTCCCACAAATCCCACCCGGCTGTCAACCCGAAAACCAATCCGGTTTGATTTGACAAGAACATCAATCCCAGTTACTCTGTAAATTATTCCCTATCCCTTGGAAGGAGCACACATGGCCGCCAAACGACGCCCGGCGTATATTATTATCGCCCTGCTGATCTTCCTTTTTGTTTTCGGCTCCAGCCTGCTGGGGTTTTACACCGAGTGGCTCTGGTTCGCCTCCCTGGGCTACGCGCCGGTCTTTCTGCGCCTGCTGAATTACAAATTCATGCTGGCCGTGGTCATGGGCCTGGTCTCCGGGATCCTTTTTTACGTCAACGGCCGGGTCCTCTTTCGTCTGGCCCACCAGACTTCACCCTCCGGTCCGGTGCAGTTTCCCTTCAATATCCCCGTCTGGCTGGAGGGACAGTCTCAGCGTTTGCTCAAGCCGGCGGCCGTCGTCCTCGGGATCCTTTTCGGGTTGGGGGCCGCCGGCCAGTGGGAAAATTTCCAGCTCTTCCGCAACGCCCTGCCGGTGGGCACGGTCGATCCCGTTTTTCAGAATGACCTCTCCTTCTATCTGTTCCGGCTGCCCTTCCTGAGTTATTTGAGCGGCTGGTTCGGCGGGTTATGGTTCCTGGGCCTGCTCACCGCCGTCGCCGTCATCCTCATCCGCTTTCAGTTTTATTATTCCGACCGGGGTTTCGGGGTCCAGCCCTGGGTCAAAAAATACCTGGCGGCCCTGCTGGGCGTGCTTTTCATGTACCTGGCCTTCTATTTCTATCTGGCCCGTTTCGACCTTTTGTATGCCGGCCGAGGCGTGGTTTTCGGCCCCGGGTACGTAGACCAGAATTTTGTTTTGCCGGCCCTGGGGCTGATGGCCCTGGTGGCAATCGCCACCGGCCTGGTTTTTTTTGCCTTGATCTTCAAGCCCGGCGGAAAAATCCTCATCGGCCTGCTGGGCGCCTTTGTCGGCATTTACCTGATCGGTATTTACCTCCTGCCCGCTGCGGTCCAGCGCTTTGTGGTCACACCCAATGAAATACACCGCGAGACCCCCTTCCTGGCCCGCTACATCCAGGGCACCCTCCAGGCCTACGGCCTCCACCAGGTGGAAGAGCGCCAACTCTCGGCCGCTACCGAACTGACTCCGGCCATGATCGACCGCAATCGGCTGACCGTCAAGAACATCCGCCTCTGGGACCACCATCCCTTACTCGAAACCTTCGGCCAGATCCAGGAAATCCGGACCTATTATAAGTTCCAGGCCGTCGACAACGACCGCTACCTGATCAACAACGAATACCGCCAGGTCATGCTTTCCCCGCGCGAGCTTTCCTACGCCGACCTGCCCAGCAAGGGCTGGATCAACGAGCACCTGATCTACACCCATGGGTACGGACTGACCCTCGGCGTGGTCAACCAGGTCACGCCCGAAGGGCTTCCGGATTTGCTGATCCAGGACATCCCGCCGGTTTCCAAGACCAACCTGAAGGTGAGCCGACCGGAGATCTATTTTGGGGAGATCGAAAACGATTACATCATCGTCAATACGCGCCAGAAGGAATTCAATTACCCTTCCGGCGACCAGAACGTCTTTGCCAGCTATCAGGGCAAGGGCGGCATCCCCCTGGGGGGGATTTTCAACAAGGCCCTCTGGGCCCTGCGCTTTAATTCGTTTAAAATACTGCTCTCCTCGGATATCGCCGCCGGGAGCCGCATTCTGTTCAACCGGTCCGTGGTCAGCCGGGTCCGCAAGGTGGCCCCCTTCCTGATGGTGGATCAGGACCCCTACATGGTGGTCACGCCCCAGGGAAAACTGGTCTGGATCGTGGACGCCTATACCCTTTCGGCCCACTACCCCTATGCGCGGCCCATCAAAAGACTGGGTAATTATATCCGCAATTCGGTCGTGGCGGTGGTGGACGCCTACGAGGGGGACGTGCAGTTATACATGAAGGACGAAAAAGACCCCCTGATCCGGGTCTACGCCCGGGCCTTCCCGGGTCTCTTCAAGCCCCTGGCGGCGCTGGACCCGGCCTTGAAAAGCCACCTGCGCTATCCCCATTACCTGTTCAACATCCAGGCCCATCTCTATTCGACTTATCACATGACCAATCCCCAGACCTTCTACAACAAAGAAGACCTCTGGGAAATACCGACCAACCTCCGTTCGGCCAAAAAAGACATGGAGCCCTATTACACCATCATGCGTCTTCCAGGGGAAAAGAAGGAAGAGTTTATCCTGATGATCCCCTTCACGCCCCAGAAAAAGGACAATCTGGCCGCCTGGATGTCGGTGAAATGCGATTTCCCGGATTACGGGAAGTTCGTGGTCTACCGTTTTCCCAAGCAGCGCCTGGTCTACGGGCCCAAACAGATCGAATCGAGGATCAACCAGGACCCGGAGATCTCCCGCCAGCTCTCCCTGTGGGACCAGCGGGGCTCCAAGGTGACTCTGGGGACGCTGCTGGTCATACCGGTGGAGGAATCCCTGATCTATGTGCAGCCCATGTACCTCAAGGCCGAATCCGGGCAGATCCCGGAATTGAAACGGGTCATCGTGGCCTACGAAAACCAGATCGCCATGGAAGAGACCCTGGAGAAGACCATAGGGCGAATCTTCGGGCAGGAGATCAAAAAGACAAAGGAAGAAGCGATCCAGGCGGTTGGCGAGGCCAAGGCGGAAGGGC
>JALOOY010000191.1 GCA_025454185.1 Thermodesulfobacteriota bacterium | reverse complement strand
TTGATCTTTCGGTCCTCAAATCATGATCACTGGGGGGAGGTTGAAGTGAGCCGGGTTTTGGGGGCTGTCTATACTATCGGGAACAATACAATGCTGCCAGGAAGTGTTGTGGCCGAAGTTGATCCGATGTCCTTTACACCCTATGCGTTCATGAAGCTGGATTCATTGAGGTCTGATTAATGTGGAGATGTCTCCCTCTCGAAGATTAGCAGATTGCTGGTGTCTGTTCAGGTACTCGTTAACGGCTGCTGTATAAACCCGGCTCCTGGAAATCCTTAAACGTTCAGAATTCATATTGATACGTTGGGATTGTCCTTTTCCGATTCCTGCTCCTCCCAGGCCTTTTTGAACCGCTCCCGCTGCCCTTCGAAATACTCCCGATTGTCGGGGGCCCCTTTTAAAATCTCCTCCATGATCCGCAGGGAAAGGTCCGGCCGGTCGTTGACCAGGTAGGCCTCGGCCAGGGTGTCCCAGATGACCGGGTCCTGTTTCAGGGCCGCGGCTACCTGGCTTAAGGCCAGGGCTTCCTGGGGTTTGAAAAAGGTGGGGTCTTCGCTGGTGGCATAGAGCCAGGCCAGGTTGTTGAGGACCAGCGGGTTGCTCGGCTCCAGCTTCAGCACTTTCTTGTAGGCGGCTTCGGCCTGCTCGTATTTTTTCTGCTCCTGATAAAGGACTCCCAATCCCGTAAGGAGCCGGGGATCGTTCGGCCGGGCCCGCAATTCCTTTTCCAGCAGTTTCTCCAACAGGTGGGCCTGGCCCTGGCCGCCGGCCATGAAGATACCCGGCGAGCGCCAGCCGTAAAATCCCAGACCGATCAGGAGCAGCACGAAGACGGCTACGGACCGGAACACCTTGCGGTTATGTCGTACGATTCGCTGCGGTTCCCGGCTGCTTTCTTCGAGAAAGGCCACCCGTTCGGCGATGCTGTAATGGTGCCAACTGGGCAGGCGGCGGTCCTGCCCGGAATAGAGGCTGATTTTTTCCAGGGAAGCGATCAGGGGCTCGGGGGACCCGATCATCTGCAGGGCCTGCAGGTCGGCCTGGCGCTCAAAGTTGCGCATGAAAAAACCGAAGAGAAAGCGGAAATAGAGGATCAGGAAAAGGGCCAGCGGGATCATGGTGACCAGGGAAATGAGGCCTTCGGAATAACTCTGCCAGCGGGTGAGCAGTTTCAGGATGTCCGGCCGGGTCAGCAGGTGCCGGCTGAAAAGTTGGTAGAAGAGCAGGGCGATCAAGACGTAGCCGGCGAAAAAAAGCAGATAAAAAAACATATGCTTTTTGCGGATATGGCCGATTTCATGGGCTACCACCCCCTGCAGTTCCGCGGGGTCGAGCACCTGGAGCAGGGCCGGGGTGATCAACAGGTAGCGGAATCGTTTTACCAGGCCCATGACGCCGGCTGTCATCATTTGTCCCTCGAAGACCGGCCAGAGCAGGATCTCCCGGAAGGGGGAGCCCGCCTGGCGGCAAAATTCCCGGATCTCTTCCTTTTTGAAGCCCTCGGGCAGAGGGCGGCATTGCCACCAAACCTTGATTAGATAGGGGAGAAAAATAGACAGAATAAAGAGAAATACCAGCAGGTAGGACAGTTCACCCAGGGGATGGTCCAGGTAACTCCGCAGCCGGGGACCGGCCGTTATTTCCAGAATGTCGGAAAGACCCGTTACCAGCAGCCAGGGAAAAAGAATAGGCAGGTTGAATTGAAACTGGGAGCGAATGTAGGCCGGGCGGGTCAAGGTGCCCTGGGAAATAAACCGGTGGGCCGGAAAGCCGAAATACCAGATCAGCAGCAGGTGGAGCAGATAAAGGGACAGGCCCAACAGACCTTCCCAGGACCCGAGCCGCTGCGTCCCGGGCAAAAGGTGAATCAAGGCCCGCAAGTGTAAAAAATACACCTCGGCGCCGAAAAAGAGGAGCGACAGGACCATGAGCCGCTGCTGGACCTGCTGCAAACGATGCGACAGGCCCAAGGACTCCGCGGCATATTCCCGGCCCGGGGCGTTCAGTCGTTTAAAACGATGGCGGACTTCGTTGCCGAAAAGCACCAGGGCCAGCAGGACCCCCCAAAAATAAAACCAAAGGGATTGGTCTGCCGGAAAATCGGAGGGCCCGGTGTGGAAGATGAACAGGGCCAGCATGAAGAAAATGATGTTGGTGAACATGGAAGTGCTACCGCTTTTCTCATTAAAGGTAGGGTTGACGAGTCAATTCGAGTCGGTCATCGGTGTTGGTTCGGGGCCTGTCAACTTTTCGATTTCTTTCTGTACATAGGCCAGCATATGGCCGTGGAGTTTTATCTCGCATTTGCAGAAAGGGCATTTCAATTCGGCCCCTTCGACCATGACGGTCAGGGGGTACTCGTTTATCCGGGCACAAACCGGACAGGAAAAAGGGAAGGTCTTATTCATAAGCACTCCAGCGGGAAATTAGAAAATTTGGTTTCAATTTAGCCCTACTAAACCAGGATAGGGCCTCCGGCTTGGATCGGTTTTGTCCAGTATAAACCTGTTTTCTTAATTGTCCAAGGGATCATTCCAATTCGGCTCCCAGCGTTCCATCGGCCCGCTTAAACTGGGCCAGGGCGATCTGATAATCCCATTCCGCCTCTACCCGGGAGGCCTGGGCGCGGGCCAGGGCGGTCTGGGCGTCGAGCAGGTCCGTAATGGTGCCGGCCCCGGCTTCATAGCGTTCGCGGGACAGCCGGTGGCTTTCCAGGGCCTCCTGAACCAGGGTTTGGGTGGTCTGCAGGGCTTGAAAAGCTTCCTGGGTCCGGGAAAAGGCGTTCCAGACCTCCTGGCGCACGGCCAGGTTCAGGCGCTGCGCATCGGCCTCTTCCCGGGACAGGTCGGCCTTGGCCTGGGCCAAACGATGTTTTCGGGCGAAACCGGTGAACAAGGGCCATTCGATCGTCAACGCGACGGCCCAATCCTCATCCTGGGGCAGGAAATCATTGTCCCGCCAGCCGTAACCTCCTTCGGCTTTCAGTCGGGGTCCATAACTGCTTTGGGCCCGTTCCACTTTTCCCCGGGAGGCTTCGACCTTTTGCACGGCGGCTTTGATTTCCGGGCGGGAACGGACGGCCTGCAGGAAGGCCTGCTGCAGATCGATCTGCTCCGGCCCGAGTAGCGGTTGCCCTTCGGCAGTCAGGGCCAGGGGTGTTTCCACCGGGCGGCCCAAAGCCGTATTCAGATTGCCCCGGGCCAGCCGGATCAGATTCTCGGTCCGGACCAGGGCCAATTCGGCGTTGGAGACCTCGACCTGGGCCCGCAAGACGTCGGCCTTGGGTACGGCCCCGGCCTCCTTCCTTTCCCGGGTCAGGCGAAGATGGTCACGGGTCCGTTCCAGGTTTTGCCCGGCTACGGTCCTGGCTTCCAGGGCCGTAGTCAATCCGAAAAAACCATGGTAAACGGCCAGGAGGATATCCTGCCGGATGCGCAGGGCCTCTTCCTCGGCCAGTGCCTGACCGGCCCGGGCGATCAGCATCTGGGCCTTCCGTTCCCCGAAATCGTAGAGCGTATACCGGGCCCGCAACCCCCCCAACCAGTCGTCGGTAGGGCCGACCACGGAGGATGACCCCGCGGGGATGCGTACCCAGTCGGGGAAGAACGCATGGGTTTGAAAGCGGCGATACCCGGCCTGAAGGCCCACTTCCGGATAATAGGGGGCCTGGGCCTCTCCCACCGCCTCCCGCGCCGCCAGGGCCCCGGCGGCGGCCGCCCGTCCGGCCGGGTTGTTGGCCAGGGCGATTCCGACACAATCACGCAGCGTCAGGGGACTGGAGGGCGTTTCGGCATAGCCCGGTGCGGTCGGAAAGATCAGCAGGCTGATCGTCAATAATCGGTAAAATATTGATTTAGTCATGGAAGACTCTCCCTGCGTTTTTTTATTCGATGTTCGATGTTGGACGTTCGATGTTCAATGTTCGTCTCTTGTCATTTCAGGCCATGGTCTTCTTGAACCTCCGTGACGCCAGCCAAAGAACGGTCACCCCCATGACGGCCAGGGCGGCCATCTGGGGCCAGAGCACGACGGGCCCCACGCCCTTGAGGAATACCCCGCGGATGATGATCAGAAAATAGCGCAGGGGGTTCAGGTAGGTCAGCCACTGGACCGCTTCCGGCATATTGGCGATGGGGAAGACGAAGCCGGAAAGCAGGACCGCCGGAAAATTGAAAAAAAAGGCGCTCATCATGGCCTGCTGCTGGGTCCGGCTTACGGTGGAAATAAACAGGCCTACAGCCAGGGTGGTCAGCACATAGAGGCCGGTGGCCAGAAAGAGCAGGAGGAGGCTGCCCCGAATGGGCACCTCGAACCAGAAGACCCCCACCAGGGTTATGAGGAACACGTCGATGAAGCTGATCAGGGCGAAGGGAATGGTCTTGCCCAGAATGAACTCTCCGGGAGTGATCGGGGTCACCAGGATCTGTTCCATGGTCCCCATTTCCTTTTCCCGGACCACGGCCATGCTGGTCAGCAGCAGGGTGATGATCATCACCAGCAGGGCGATGACGCCGGGCACATAAAAATTCCGACTCTCCAGGTTTTCATTGAACCAGGCCCGGGACTCCAGGTCCACCAGGCCCGGCGGCCGGTTCAGCCCCCGGGTGCGGACCAGGCGCTCGTACAGGAGACCCTGAGAATAGGGGGCGACGATCCGGGCGCCGTAGTTGAGAACGATGGCCGCCGTGTTGGAATCGGTCCCGTCGACGATAAGCTGGACCTGGGCCGTCCGTCCGGCCTTCAGGTCTTCCTCGAAGCCCCGGTTAAGGCGGATCAGGGCCTGGACCTGGCCCCGATCCAGGAGGGACTGCACTTGATCCTCCTGTTCTACCCGGAAGGCAATATGGAAATAACCGGAGCGAACGAAGCGGGCGATGAGTTCCCGGCTGGCCACGCTGTTATCCAGGTCATAGACGGCCAGGGCCACGTTTTTGACATCGGTGGTTACCGCGTAACCGAACAGAACCATCTGGATTACCGGCATGGCAAAGACCACGCCCCGGGAGCGGGGGTCCCGGAGGATCTGGATGAATTCTTTGATCAGAAT
>JALOOY010000190.1 GCA_025454185.1 Thermodesulfobacteriota bacterium | reverse complement strand
GTAGTTGGTATAGCTGGAAAGATGTCCCCTTTTCGCAGGCCCCTCCGCCGCAGGAGTCAGCCGCTTTGTTGTGCAGGCAGGGGACTGCGGCGGCCGAAAGGGCGGACCCGATGCCGCCGTCGGGGTATCGGGATATCCGGAACTGCTGCGGAGACCTGTTTGGCCCCGCTCCCGGTCACCCCCCCGGCCCTGGTCGGCCCCGGAGCGAATCAGGCCCCATAGCGATACCGGTAATCATCGGTCAGCACGCAGCGCCGGACCCGGGTGAACGTCCTCGGCCGGGTCAAACCCTCCCCGCCGGTGGCCACATGGAGGGATTTGAATCCCTCCGCGTCTACCCCGATCCCGGCCACCGAGGGACCGTTTTTCACCAGTTGCGAGGCGTCGGCCCGGCTCGCCAGACGGGCCATGTTCGCCAGACTGTTGGAGTGCAAGGTGATGGTGTGGCGCATCCCCTGCTCGGCGGCAATCCCCAGATTCATGGCCTCTTCGAAGTCCCGGCAGCGAACCAGCGGCAGAATGGGCATGATCTGTTCCGTCCAGATCAGGGGGTGTTCGGCGTCGGTCTCCAGGATGGCGATCCGGGCCTCGGGAGGGATGGTCAGCCCGATGGTCCGCTGGAGGATCTCCGCCACCGGCCTGCCGATATAGTCCATATTGATGGCGCTCTGGACCCGCCCCGGACGGATCTCCTTGAAGATCACCGGCACTAGGGCCCGACCCTGGTCGGCGGTCAGTTCAAAGGCCCCGTGCTGCTTCAACAGCTCTTTCAGCCGGTCGGCGGCCGAGGCCACCACGAAGATCTCCTTTTCGCTGGAACAGGGGGTGCAGTTACTCAAGGAGGCGCCCCGAATGATGCAGCGGGCGGCCCGGTCCAGGTCGGCCGTCTCGTCCACGATCACCGGGGGATTGCCGGGTCCGCCGGAGATGACCCGTTTGCCGGTCTTGGCCGCAAATTCCACGACCCGGTGCCCGCCGGTAACCGCGATCATGTCCACCAGGGGATGGGTCATCAGCATCTGGGCCGTGGGGATCGAGGGGTCGGCCACCGTGGTCAGGCAGTCGGGCGGCCCGCCGACCTCGACGATGGCCCGGTTCAGGTCCCGGACCACCCGGGCCGAGATCTCCTTGGTCTTGGGATGGGGATTGAACACCACGGTGTTCCCCCCGGCCAGCATGAGGATGCTGTTGTGCAGGATGCCGGGGGCCGCGTTGGTCACGGCGTTGACCGAAGCGATGACCCCGACCGGCATCCTTTCCAGCAGCGTGGTCCCCCGGTCGCCGGTGAACACTTCGGGCGCCAGGTCCTCCATTCCGGGGGCCTGGCAGGCCACCTCGATCTTCAACATGGTGCCTTCCACGGCCCCCAGTTCGGCTTCGGCCAATTCGAGTTCTCCGTAGGTCCGTCGCTGGGCCAGTCCCACCTGCCGTATGACCTGAATTATTTTTTCCCGCAGCTCCAGGGACAGCTCGACCAGGGCCGCCTGGGCTTTGACCGCCGCCTGGATGGCGTCTTCCATGTTTCCGTACACCCCCCCGTCGGCACTGCCAGCAGGGGCCGTTCCGGGAGCGGCCGGCTGGTTCATTTCCGACCAGATCAGGGTCACAATCCTTTCAAGCTGTTTTTTATCCATAGTTGTTCCCGTCTCTCATTTAGATTCTTACATCCATTGTTCTGATAATTGGTCTCTAACAATGGATGTAAGAATCTGTAAATAAAAACCATAATTCTTAGGGTTTATTGATCCTAAAAATGGTTTTTATTCCTACCAAAAAATTTCAAATTTTTTTGGTTATCCATTCGTTCCGGCTCAAGCCGTCAGACCATAACGGTAGCGGAAGTCATCGGTCAGTACACAGCGCCGCACCAGGGTGAAAACCCGGGGCCGGGTGTGGCCTTCCCCGTTGGTGGCGATGTGAAAGGAGACGAACCCCTCCCCGGCCACACCGACGCTGGCCAGGCCGCAGGAGCCGTTCTTGACGAAGGCCGCACATTTGGCCCGGCCGGCCATTTTTCGAATGGTGCTCAGATTGTTGGAGTGGATGGCCATGGTATGGCCGTTGCCCTGTTCGGCGGCGATCGCCCGGTCAATGGCTTCCCCCGCATCCCGGCAGCGCACCAGAGGGATGACCGGCATGATCTGCTCGGTCCAGACCAGCGGATGATCGGGCCCCGTCTCCAGAATAACGATCCTGGCCTCCGAGCCCACTTCCAGCCCGATGGCCTTGAGGATAAAAGACGGTGACTTGCCGATGTACTCCATGTTGATCACCCCCGGCCGGCCGGGTTCTCCCACTTCCTTGAATATGTGGCGCAGCAGCTCCTGGCCCTGGCCGGCGTCGATTTCATAGGCCCCGTATTTTCTCAGCAGGGCCTTGAAGCGGTCCGCCGCGGAATCCACCACGAAGAGCTCTTTTTCGCTGGCGCAGGCCATGCAGTTCGAAAAAGAGGCCCCCTCGATGACACAGCGGGCGGCCCGCTCCAGATCGGCTGTCTCGTCTACCACCACCGGTGGGTTGCCCGGACCCCCGGCGATGACCCGCTTGCCCGTCTGAGCGGCAAAGGCCACCACCCCGTGCCCGCCGGTGACGGCGATGAGACGGATCAGGGGATGGGTCATGAGCTGCTGGGCCGAAGGCACCGAGGGTTCCTCCAGGCAGCAGATGCAGTTGGCCGGCCCCCCGGCCTCCTGGATGGCCCGGTTCAGGTCCCGCACTACCCGGGCCGCCACGTTCCGGGTCTTGGGATGGGGGTTGTTGACCACCGTGTTTCCCCCGGCCAGCATCATGATGGCGTTGAACAGAATGGTGGGAGCGCCGTTGGTCACGGGGTTCACCGAGGCAATGACCCCCACCGGGATCCGTTCGATGACGGTTACGCCCTTGTCCCCGGCGAAGACCTCGGGGTTCAGGTCCTCCATCCCCAGGACTTCGCAGGCGGAAAGATTCTTTTTGACATTGTCTTCCGCGGATCCCAGCCCGGTCTCCAGAAACTCCAACTGCCCGTAGATTTCGGCCCCGACCCGCCCGGTCCGGCGCAGGGCCGCGATAATTTCCTCCCGCTTCCGCAGCGGCAGGGCCACCAGGGCCTTCTGGGCTCGGGACGCCGCCTGGATACAACTTTCCAGGTCCGCAAAGACCCCGTCTCCGGCCGCCGCCGGGGCTGCGGAAACCGCGGCACCCGAGGGGGATTCGGCCGTTATCTCGAACCCTTCCCGTTCCAGGCGCTGAATAACTCGGGTGACGATCGCTTCGATCCGGTCTTCGTTTGCAGCCATAGCCAAAGAATTCCTCCTTCTGTCGATTCGGCACCCACCGGGACCCGGCTTTAGGTGTCGACTCGTTGCCGGCGTATTTTTTCAGACGAACTCAGGACCTTACTTACAACAGGAGTCATCCAGATCCTCTTTTTATCAATGTTTCCTCCAAGCCCCCGGCCGGTTCGAGCAAGGTATAGTATTTCGCCTCCAGGGGATTGCCCTCCGGCTGCACCTCGCTGTCCAGGGAATAAAAGGTGCGACGATTTCTGATGCCGTCCTCGATCTTGCGCAGCCGCTTCAAGGTGGCCGCCTGGTCGACGAAGGCCGTCTCATGAACCAGGGCCCCCAGCAGGGTGATGATGTGGGCGAAGGGATCCACAAACGACACGCCCTCCACATCGATCACCACATGATGGTCGGAAAGAGCCACAATTGGCGACCGGGGGGTGTCGCTGATCCCGACCACATAGGCGCGGTACTTTTTGGCGAACTTGATCAGCTCGATGGCCTGGTTGGGATAACGAGGGAAGGCCAGCACGAAAACGAGCAGGGCCGGCCCCTGGAGGGCGATGTGGTCGAAGACATCCCAGGACAAGGTCGTATCGATCAAGACCTGGGGGCGGATTTTTTTCAGCAGGTACCCGAAATACTGGGCCAGGACGGAGGACGCCCGGTACCCGGCTACCAGCACTTCAGGGCTACGGTGAATCCGGCGGGCCAGGGTTTTGATCTCCTGTTCCGAGATGGTGTGAATCATGAATTCCAGGTTTTGCAGCGTGTTCTGGTAGTAGGCCTGCAGGGACGTCAGCTTGTCCGAGCGGCGGGTGGACTTGATCATGCGCTCCACGCTGGTCAGTTCGATGTGCAGCAGCCCCTTGACGTACTGTTCGAACTCCTCGTAACCGGAGAAACCCAGGTCCAGGATGAAGCGGGAAAAAGTAGGCTCGCTCACCTCGCATTCAGCGGCGATGTCCTTGGCCTTCATTAAAAACAATTTTTTGTAATCCTGGATAATCAGGTCCGCAATCCGTTTTTTTTTGGCAGTCAGGCCCGGATACAGCTTGATGATCCGTTCAAAGAATTCCTTTTTGGCCGATTCGGTCATTCCAATCAGACGCGCCCGTCGGGTCTTAATGGGCCCGGCCGGCCAAGGCGGCCAGGGCGCTTTCGACCGCCGCCTTGGCCGCCTGAATGTCCGAGAGGTTCCCGGCCAGATACACCCGCCCGCTGGCGCCGAAGACGCTGGCGTGAACCAGCTTGACGGTGGCCGCTTTTTCCGCCTCGTTGGCCGCGAAACCGGCGTAGCCGGCCGGCACCACCTCCAGGATATAGAGGGCCTCGTCGCCGAGCAGCATGCTGGCATCACGGAAGCGGTTGACGATCTGGGACATGTGGGGAACGACCCGTTCGATGGTCTCGGCCGCCAGGATCTTGGGCTTCAGCCGGTCGGTCTCCTTCATCCCCAAATATTCCAGCACCACTGCGCCGGCCTCGTTCACATCCGCCGGTGAGTTGCCGTGGACCTCGAGCATCCCGTAGGTCCGCTCCACCACCATGGCGCCGACCCGGACCTTGGCCTTTTTCAAGACCACGTCCGTCAGGGCGTTGACCTGGATCCCCGGGGCGATCTCCAAAAACAGGGCCGACTGGCCGGCCACCGGGTAGTAGCCCCGGGCCGTGCTGCCGATATAGCCCACCAGTTGTTTCTGCAGTTGATCGATAAAGGCGAAGGCCCTGAGTTCAATCATGGTTTCCGCTCCCTTTTCAGATGCTCTTGAGCCATTCCCGCTT
>JALOOY010000189.1 GCA_025454185.1 Thermodesulfobacteriota bacterium | reverse complement strand
CCCACAGCCGGACGATGTAACCGTCGCTGTCTGCGATATCCGTCGGTACGATTGCACGGACCTGACGATTCAGACCATGGTACAGGGACATCCAGGGACCGCCGCGGTTCTCATCATATAAATCGACAAAAAATGAAGACGGCAGGGCAATATCTCTCGATACGCTCGGATTTACCTCCCAACGGATATTGATTTCCCCGCCCTGATGCAGGAGGGCCCCCGCCCGTGGTTCGAAGACATCGACCGGGATGTTGACCACCTCCTTGGCGGTAGGGAGGCCCGCCCGGTGGGGGGCCTGCATGCGCAGGGGCCTGCCGCTCGGATCCATCGTTGCCGCTGAGCCTGCCGGCGGCCGTTGCGCGCTCTTCATCATGGGCAGGGCCGCCTGGGGGCCCGCCGCAGGCTGTGCTGCACCCGAGGCCGATCGCGGCGCAAGTCCCGGGGCGGCCTCTTTTTTGCATTCGGGTTTCAAATTTTCCTGCCGGGAATTGTTGCCTTCATTGGTTTCTGGAATGGCCCCGGAGGCATCTACGATCACCACCACCTGGTCGGGACCGTCCATAATAGCTTGGGTGTTGAAGGAAACCGCCCGGCCCGGATGGATGAGCGCCTTTTCGCCATCCACCACTTGGAACGGATAGTCCTTCTGGGCTTTCCCAATCGATACCCGGACCATCCCCCGCGCATGTTCATTTTCGGGGAGCATACCCGGGCCGGCGTTGCGGACGGTGAACTGGACCGCGCAGCGGCCGTCCAGCCAGACCCGGTCTACCACCAGGTCGGGACGCAGGATGATCCCGGGGGAAGGCGGTGCTGCACCTTTTTCGATTTTTTTCTGCTCCGCCGCCAAAAGGATACCGGGCAGCAGCAGTATGAAAAAGATCCGGCTTAAGGACCGTAGCAACCCGTTTGCTCGCATAGACGTACTCCTCAATCTAACGCAGGGGCTCGTGGGGTCCCCGGATGACACAGGTATGGGTCCGTGAAGCCTCGGCGGTATTATAAAACAATCCATCGCAACGGTTATTCAGGTCATTGGTTTCCGGGATGGCGTTGCTGTTGTCCACTTCCACACTGAAATTGCGGGTTGCCGGGTGAGCGGGATCGTAGCTGCGGTAGATGGCCCCGGCGCTCTTCTCTTCACCCGGACCGATACCTCCCTCCATCCAGATGGCCGTTTCAAATTCCCGGAAGTACACCTTGATGCGGGCCGAGGTCCGGCCCGTCCACATGTTCTTGATATAAGGGATGATCTGTATCTTGTTTTCCCCGGCAAACACCCCCCGGGTAATCTGCACTTTGGAAACCACCAGGTCCACCTCGGAGCGCACGACCCCTTCCCCCCCGGCATCGGGGAAACGGGGCGGAGCCTTCTGCTCCCGCTGGAAACTCGGCGGACTGATTTCCTTAACCGGTTGTTTCTGTTCGGCCTGAGTCAGTGGGGCCCCCAGGGTCAGGGTCAGACCAAAGGTCCAAAGCAACATTACCATTTTTTTCATTTTTCCTCCTCGATCGATCGACTTAGCGTTTTAAGGGGCGATGGGGCGTTGGCGACAAAGACGATGGCTGTCCCGTTCCGGCCGGTTGCGAACCCGTTAACGGCGCCGCCTGGGGCGTCCCGATGGCCGGTACCTTCTGCTGAACCGGCGGGGCCTCCACGGTCAGTGTCAGGGTTTTTAGTTGTTTTCCGGTTTGGGGTTCCGAGCCCAGGGTTATTTCGTATACGCCGGGGTGCGCGGTAAAAGTCCCCAAAGGTAACCGCTGCAGCCCCTTGGCGGGAATGGCGCCCCTCAGGGTTATGGGGCCTGTCGGCACCGGGCAGTTAGGGCCGCCCTGGATCACCCGGCAGGTCAGGTGCAGGGCCTGTCCCGGCGGGATCGGATCCTGCCCTTCGTTCAGACCCTGGGCGGAGAGTTCGAAGGGTACGCCGGCGGTGGGTTTCAACGGCGAGAGCAGGAGACCCTGGATTACCAGGGACGACGCGGCCGGCGGGCCGACCTTCATTGCGGCGTTCGCACCCGGGCCGGCCGGCCGGGTCTGGCCCAGCTTTGGCGACTCGCCCGCCCCCCTGGATACAGGCATCCCCGCCTCCAGGCTCGCCGTGGGAGTTTGAACGGTTTTTTTCAAGGCCTCGGGGTGAAAAGCCTTTTTAATACCGGCCCGATTTCGGGCCTGTTCCATGGTGTATACCCGCTCGTTATTTTCTTCGTTGCTTTCCTGGATCTGCTTGTCCGGATCGACGGTTACCCTGAAACCCAATAACGAATCTTCTCTGATGAAGGCGGCCGGAGAATTCCAGATTTTATAAGCCCCGGAAAGGTCATTTGGTTTAGGCCACAACTGGGGAATGTTCGTCTGGGGAAATTGGGGGCAGGGATCGTTGGCCATATAGGAATGGCAAAAGACTTCAACCCGGGTGGGCGGAGCGATTTTCTTCCCCTTATTTCGAATGGTAAAGACCACGTAGGTCATGGTCTCGGGGTAGGATTGCCCGTCGACGGTCTGTTGGCCGGCCGGCACCTGGAGCACCTCCATTCCGTCCACCACCAGGTCCGGCAAATCGGAGGGATCGTTTATCTTGAAATAGCGCCAATTCCCATAGGGGCCCCGGATGGCCGTTCCGTTTGCCGTCAGATAACCCGCCCGCGCCCTTAGCCGCCATTGCCCATAGTAAATAAATTCCAATTGTTTGAAGGCCCTGAAGGAAACGGTCAGGTCTCCCTGGGGATGAAAAGGTATCCGGGAACCCGTGTGAAAAACCTTCCATACAGGCGCCTTTCCGGGTTCCTGGTGATAGTATTCGGTTTGGATCTCAAAAAAATATTTGGAATAATCGCTGACCTGACAGGAGACGGCCGCGCCCACCGGCAGCAGGGCCGGCACCCCGGTCAAAAAAGTCTGATTTTCCGCAGGCTCCTCGATGGTCGGCCTTTGCTGGCATTCCATGAGCCGTTTAAATTCCGGTGCTACCTGGAAGGCGCCGACCATACCGGGGGCCGAGACGATCGCGAGGATCATCAACGACCAAAGCAGTTTTTTTCGGAATAAGATTTCGGAACCGCCGGACTTTAGCATCCCTACAACCTCCTTTATTTGACTTTCTGCACATTGTCCAGCGGCCGGCGCTGCAGGCCTGGACCGAGAGTTCGCAGGGAAGGCCGGCTGAGGGCTTCAGCGAGGAAACGGAAAGGCCCTGGATAGCATCGGTAATCATTGGCCATCATCATCGCCTCGTCGAATCATTCTCCACCCTCATCCCGATCCAGACTCTGCCGATTCACTGCTCAATCCCGGCGGTTTAATACGTTACTATTTTGGTTATCTGACAGTTACCGTAATCTCCATAACAGCAATACCAGATGCAGTATCCGGGATCGTTTGAACAAAATTTTCCACATCGCTTCCGAAATCTCGCTCGTTTCTCTACTCCTTGGGTCTGGGGTTCCTTACCGGGTTGAACGAGAGCTTGGGACCCGGCGTTTCAGGAAGCCCTTGTTCTTCGACCATACTATCCAGGCCTTGTTGGGTAATGGCGATGAGTTTCTGAGGAGGTGGGCATTCTTTCGGAATATTTACCATTCGGGCCGATTTGGTCTTGGGGTCCACACAGGCGTACCTTGTGCTTTGGGCATACCCCAGAGAAACAAAGGCGGCCAGCACACCCAGTATTATTATCCAGCCGATAAAAAAAATATTTTTTTTCATGGGTCACCTCCGAGAGTTATCTACCCTACTTCGCCTTCTGCGCGTCGTCCAGCGGCCGCGGCTGCGGCTGCTTGATCACGCCCGCCGGGGGCAGCTTCATCTCCACCGTCTTGCTGGAGATCATCCCGTTGAGATCCTGGGTGCTGCGTTTCTTTTCGTTGTTGTTGAAGTCGCAGTCCTGTTCGTACTTATTCTTGAAAACGGCCGGATCATAGACGATCTTCCCCATGAAAAACTGGCCAACCGAAGACCCCACGACCCATTTCAGTTCGTGGGCCACCTTGACCTCCCCGTTGACCGGGACCGTCCCGAAGGACTGTTCCCCCAATTTCTGGGCGTCGCCGAACAACAGCAGCTTGCCGCTGAAGGGAAAGGGCGCCTTCCCCAGATTCCGGGCAATGGCCGTAACCCGCACCTTGGCCATGGGCTGGGGGGCATCCGGGTACTGCTGGACGATTTCATACCGGATCTCGGTGACCACCATATCCGGGCAGAGCGGGGCCATTTGCATCTTTTCCATGGGCGCCATCTGGGGCCGCTGGCCCGCGGGTGGGGGCGCCATCCGATCGGCGGCCTGAACGACGCCGGTCAACAACAGCAATGCTCCGACCAACCCCAACAAAAAACCCTTCTTTGTCGTCTTCATAAAATCCTCCTTGATTAATTTGTTTGTTCTCCTTCTTGGCATGTTAGACCATTCCGGGACCAAACAGGTTCACTTCAGGACATAAATTCTTCATCCGTAACCTCTATCGGCCTGTCGGTGGTTTGGTTGGGGCTGGATGCATTTGGGTCGGAATTCCAGCCCCCGGGGTGGCGGGCTGGATCCCCGGCTTAGGTGCAACTCCCCCACTTGCTTTTTCCTGCACTTTGGCAACCTCGACGACGTTGGCGACCTGGAAAGAAAACTTGGTGTAGTTATTCGAGGTGTTGATCTCATCCGATTGAGATGAGACGGAAAGGTAGAAATCCCGATTTCCAGGTTCCAGCAAAATGCCTTGATTGATCCTCTTAAACTCGACGGAATGCACCTGGTCTTTCTTCAAAGGCGGCACCTTGCCCTGGTTGCCTTCCATGGTATTGAACACCTTGGCCGTGTCATAATTGGACAAACCGTTCAGAGAGGCCGTCAAATAGGCGGCGGCGGAGGTTTTGGGTCCCACGTTTTTCACCTGAATGCTGACCACCGCCATGCCGTTTCGGGTGGGCGTTGCCGGATTGATCCTGACCGAGCTGAAAATCAGATCCGGTTTAAAGGCTTTATCCGGGGTTATGGAGACTTCGAGGAATCGTTTCTGTGGGGGGATGACGCAATCAGGGGTCATTTTTATTTTAGGCCCATAAAGATTAAGAT
>JALOOY010000188.1 GCA_025454185.1 Thermodesulfobacteriota bacterium | reverse complement strand
CGCCCCAGGAGTTACCATCCACATGGATGTACACGCTGCTGCTCAGCGGCGTGTGGGCCGTCCAGACCGTATCCGGGACCGCGCCCGGTCCCCGGTTGGCCACCACTACGTCCACCCGGCATTCCGGGCCCAGGACAATTCGTTCTACTATCAGGTCCGGCAGGGCCTGAGGAGGAGGCGTCTGAGGCGGCCTCTGCGGGTTAAGGGACGGCTTGACCGTATCGAGGGGCTTTTCTTTATCCTTCTGGGCCTGCAACGAAGGGACGGATAGAAACAGGACGACCAACAGACCAAAACAAACGGCTTGGATAGTCTTCTTCATGCTGTTCTCCTTTCTCCGGGAAACTGTCGTTATGACTGGTTAGTGTGTCGCCGGATTTGAAAGGTTCAAAAATAGCCCCGGTTAATCTCCCTTAGATAAGCCTTCGGCTTTGCCGGAGAAGATAGGTGACTTAATCCCCGAAGGTGAAACTCCAGGTCGGACTTTCACCGACCTCCAGCCCTTTATTGTCAAAACTTTTCACTTTCCAGTAGTAAGTACCCCCTTTGATAAAAATTTTAGCGAAGCATGTTTCCGGCAGCTCATACCCGGGGGTGCGGGCGTAGGCCGAAAAAATAGGCCCGGCGCCTTTCTCCTGCCGGTAAAATTCAACCAGATAGAGGGCGGCCCCGCGGGTTTCCTCCCACTGCAGGACCTGCTGCTCATAGTCCAGCCGGGCCTTGTTTTTCGGACTGCGCAGCGCCAGGGGCAGCGGGGAGGCCTGGTAATCTTTGGCCTTGACGAAATAGATGGCCGTGGGCAGCGGAATCAGGGTCTTGGGGTTGGTAATGACGAACTGGACCAGATGGTTCCCGGTGTCAGAGGTAGGCAGGGCCGGTACATCCGGTGTGGCCAGGGTCAGGGTCTGGCCGGCGAAGACCTGCTGGTTGACCAGTCCCACCGTCCAGCCGTTCACCTGCCAGTAGCCCTGCAGGATCCCCGATCCGCTGAAGCGGATATTGGCAAAGGCTTTCAGCCGCGGGGCGTTTCGTTCTACGGTGATCTCGGCCCGGCGGTTGGGAAAGTATAATTCGATGCGGTTGATGTCGAAAGAAGGTGAAACCGGGGCCTTGAGCCCCTTCAAGGACGGGGGAGGGGCGGCCCGGGCGCAGGACAGCCCCCCGTCGAAAATCCAGCCCGCGGCCAGGGCCACCAGCAGCAGGACCGGCCCGATCCCCCCCTGCCGGTTGCCGGGCCGGTCCTTGATGTGTTCCCGGCTCATGGCTTGTCCTCGTAGACCAGGGACCCGGAATTATTGGCTTCGTTCCATTCTTCCACCTGATTCCGGGGGTCCACCGCGGCTTTGAACGTCCCTTTCTGCCCGGCCGGAATGCGGCAGTCGGGGAATACCGCCTCGGCCCTTTCCCCGACCTTCAAGGGCGGAACCCAGGCCTCCCAGGACTTATTTCCTTCCCGGCCCTGCCACTCCAGGAGGACCGCGACCCTTTCCGCGACCTTGGAATGCTCTCCGTTTTCCTTGTTTCTGACCGCAACCGTCACCTTCAGGAAGGTTTCCCTGCCGTCCCCGCCCGCCCGGTCGATTTGGATCTGCTCCAGGGCCAGGTCCGGCTTGGTGATGATTACCAGGGGCCCTTGGGCGGCCGGCGGCATCTTGACTTTGGGGTCCGGGTTGGCCCCCCAAGACAGGAGGGGAATCCCCAACAGGCATATGGCCGCGATCACCCTTGCCTGACCCGGCCTTTGGCTGAATAGCTTCATACCCGACTCCTTGTTCAGAGGAAACAACCTATTTCAAGTCGAACCGCCAGAGGTCGCTTTCCCCGATCACCCGGTTGCGGTCGTCCAGGCTCCGGACCTTCCAGGTGTAGGCGGTCCCTTTCTCGAAAATCTTGCCCAGGGTGATCTCCGGAAGTGAGTATTCCGGCTTGCGGGTCAAGGCCGAAAAAATGGGCTTTTCCCCCTGGGGACCAAAAAATTCCACCAGGTAGGTATTGGAACGGCGCAGGCCCTCCCAGGCGAACTGCAGGCGGCCCGGTTCGTTTTCGGAGCGATCGCCCGGCTGCAGCAGCACGATCCGGGTGGCCGCCAGGTATTCCTCCTCCCGGACGAAATAGATGGCTGCCGGCTGCGGGACCGTAATCACGGGATTGGTGATGACGAAGCGCACCACGTGGGAGCCCACGTCGAAAGTCGGCAGGGGGGGGATTTCCGGGGTATCGAAGGTCAGGTACTGGGTACCGGCCATGCTTGTCCCGAAGGTAACGTGGCGGTTCTCGAAACCGATGATCCGCCCGTCCACTTCCCAATGACCCTGCAACTGACCGGTGCCGACAAAACCGATGTCCACGTGGGCCCTGAGTTTGGGGAAATTGCGGTCTATGGTAATATCCGGCCGCCGGTTGTCGAAATAGATGTTCAGGCGCTCGATGGCAAAACCGGCGCCGGTGGTGCTGGCCAGGCTGTAAATGATCCGGGCCACGCCGCTGATGGTGCCGTTGACGAAGGTCCTCTCATAGACCACGACACCCGATCCCTTGGCCAGGGCCATCTTACGGACGCCGGCCGGCAGCTTGGTCTCCCCGGCCGCCCGGTCGAGGACGCCGGGGGTCACGGTTATCGCTTCCCCGTCTTGGGCCTTGCCGTTGACCAGATTGACGGTCATGGGCCGGGGGTTGGTGCCCACGGTCTGGCCGTCCACCAGGAACACCCCGCCGCTGCTGGTCAGGGGGATGTTCAACGGCGCCGGCGATTCGAAGCGGTACTGCACATTATGGGTGGTGGTAACACCCCGGGGCACGGAGAGGCTGCCGGGGACGGCTTCGATCCGGACCGGGGGATTTTGGATCTCCAACAGATAGCGCTGCTGATACCGGGTGCCTCCCCGCTCCTGGTCGGTGTCCCGAAGAGGTTCGGTGAGGCCCCCTGCCCTTCCAGCCTGATTCCGGGGGGATAGTCCCCTGAAAAAAGGAAGTAATAATAGGGGATTTCCTTCCCCGGGGGAGGGAACTCATATTTGTAGGGAATGGTCACCGTCCCGGGAGGCAGAGTGATCTCCTCCTTGGGATTGATCGCCACGGTGGTGGTCACCGGCGACGGACACCTGGCGCCGGTCCCGGACAAGATGATCGTAAATGTCCCGGGCTGCGCAAAGGTATGGGGGCGTGTGAAGGTACAGAAGTTCCGCGGGTCAGCGGGCAGGCAGACGCCCAGCTCGTCGGGGGTCGATCCGTCTCCATAGCTGAGTTGATACCGGCACAAAAGGGCTGCGGCCGGCAGTGTTCCGCTGACCGTCACCGGTTCACCCACCCGGCCCGGGCTGGGGGAAACCGTCAATCCGGAGGCCGGCGGCGGGGTCGGCCCGCTGATGGTCACCCCGGAAGTGGCCGGGGAAGGGGGATAATTGGCGTTGGCGGCCGTGATGGTATAGGCCCCCGGCGCAGTATAGGCGTGCGTTACGGTAGTGGTGCCTCCGCACTGGATTCCGGATCCGAAAACGACGCCCGGCACATTCCAGGCGGTACCCTGTCCATCCCCGAAGCTGATGGTTATCGAGCCGCAGGTGGCCGGCGGGGTCACGAAAATCGGCCCCGCGGAGATGCCGATGCTCACTGTTTGGCCCGTGTTCGCGGGATTGGGAGCGACGGAAGTTATCGTCACGGCCGATGCGACCCCGCTCAGGAGCAGAATGATCAACGGGGTGACGATGCCAAGGCCTGCCAGGAAACGCTTCATCTCGGTCCTCCTTAAAACGAAAAGGGCATGGAAGTGGATAAAAACAGGAAGAGCGCGAAGTCATCCCGAGCCATGCTGGTATTTACATTGTCGACCAGGTGGTTGTACTGCCCCCGGAGTCCTACGGTAGGGTTGAAAGCGCCGTTGAAAAAACGGCCCAAGGCATAGCCCAGGCGGAAGTTGCCGGTGAGCATGCGGCCGTCGTAGGTGTTGTTGGTGGCCTTCATGATCGTGTAGGTGTTGCCCAGCTCGTACGAGAAGCGATTGTTGAAGAGTTTGCCGGTGAGCTGCAGGTTGAACAGGAAGTTGTCGTTACGGTAATTGGCCAGCTCGTATTCGGTCTGGTTCAGGGACAGGGAAAAGCTCAACCCGAAGGTGGGGTAGGTCAGCATGGGCATCAGGGTAAAGATCCGTATTGAACTGTCGTTGTTCAGGGGGCTTTTGTCGTCCTGCCGGGAATAGGAGGTTTGGAAACCGATGTTCCAGGGCAGGGACATATAGCTGATACGCCCGCCCACGGTGTTGGTGTCGCTCTGGGGGGCGGTCAGGCCGGTGGGGATATCATAGGGGTCCTGCAGGGTCTTGAAAAAATTGAGATTGATGGGCAGGGTGGGAAACCCGTTATAATTGTAGTCGACCAGCCCCTGGTAGGTGACCAGACGGGGATAAAGCGGATCGCCGGTGAGATTGTCGTTGTAGCGGCTGAAGGTAAGATTGACGCTTTGGGTGGGATAGACCGCACCGCCCCGTACGGTTACCCCCTGTTTATCCTTCTGGATCCAGGAGCCGATCACTTCGTAATCCCTGCCGATGTACTCGTACAAGGCTTCGTAAGTAAATTTATCGTAGAGCCCCCCTAACTTGACCCGCCAGGCCTTGTCCTCTTTGGCTTTGGACAGGTCGGTCGCGTTCGGATCGAAGCGGGAGAAGTCGACCTCCACCTCGCTCTTCAATTTGTTCTGGAAGAAGTCGGTGAGAAAAAGGAAACCGGCCACCTCGCCCTCCTTGCGGCCCAGGGTGGTCCCGAGGCCGTAGGGGCTGGGCGTCAGGTTTGTCCCCACGCCGGTGACGGTGGAAATACCCGGCGTCACACCGGGGGCGGTCCCCACGGCGGTCGTTCCCGGGGCGGCCGGTATGACCGTGGCACTGGGGCTGGTGATCGTCCCGAAGCTGGCCGGCGTTTCCCCGCCCTTGAAATAGATGGCCCGGAACTCCATGCGGTTGTTGAAAAGCTTGTAACCGGCCGAGGCCCCGTTGATGTGATCGTCGGTGGTGGGATGGATCCCCAGGCCGTCATAAAATCCATAAAGCTGCTTGCTCAACACGCTGAAGGCCCGCAGATCCAGGCCCTGGTAGTTGGCGGAGAAGAGGCCCCCGCGGCGGGCCAGATACTGGGCCGTGTAGGGACTCTCGTTGAGCAGCACATCCCCCAGGTCCAGTCCGAACCCGTAGGTTTCCCGGCGGTATTTGCCGCTGAGCAGGTAGTTGGCGGGATATACCCCGATCTCCAGGGGGTAAACCACCGGGGCCGACTGGTCCAGGTAGCGCAGGTTCCCCTTGAACCCCAGGTCCCAGGCCCCTTCCCGGATCCGGTTGTCGGTGCTCCAGTTGCCCTCGACCTTGGAATAAGGCAGGGAGGAAGTCCCCCCGGTCGATCCGTACGGAGAGGCGCTGGTGGTATCGGTCTTGGCCAGCAGCGCTTCGTACACACCGGTCACCTCGTTGACGCTGGCCGCCTCCTCGAAATGCACCGTATGGCGGGTGGTGAAAGAGATCATCTTCTGCAGCGGCTGGCCCAGGGCGTCCTGGGCGGTCAACATGAGGCTGTGCGTGCCGGCCGGCATAACCATGGGGGCCCGGAAGGAAATCCGGTCCCCCGACACATCGGCCAGGGCCGTCACATCCACATAATCCACCATGATGACCAGGGAGCCGGGCTTGATGGCCAGGATGATCTCCGCCTCGAACTCCGGTTTTTTGGTGATCAGCCGGTCCCCTTCCTTGAGGTTCTTGACTGTCAGCCACTCCGGCCCCGGGGTGTCCCCTGGTCCAGGCTGGCCGAAGGGCAGGCCGGCGGGCGGAGCAGCCGTTTGACCGGTGGGGGCCAGCGGCGATCCGGGGAAATTCTGGTAAGGGCCCGGACCGGCCGGAGTCTGGCCCGGAGGCAGGCCTGGCTACCCCGGCACGGTCCCCAAGGAACCCGGCGGAGTTCCCGGCGGGATGGAGGTCCCGGCCGGGGTCTGGGCCAGAACCGTAAGGGGAGTCAGGCAGAGGAACAGCATTACGGTGAAACACCAGCTCATGATGACCTCCAAACTTGCGCATGATGCAATACTTAGGATGTGGAGAAAAGGAGATAACGGTCCGACCCGACGTCTGAAGACGAGGTTTTCCCTTCTTCGCTCCGGATGGGTTTCGTGGCGCACGGTACCGATCAAGAGTATATTCACCCTCACTCCACAAGGTAGCGTCGTTCAGGGGCAATACTGCTAAATCACCCGGTGATCTTTAAAGCCAATCAATAAAAAAACGTAATGGTATCAGGCAGGATTTTTGCGGATAGTACAATAAAAAAAGACGCCGTTCAATATTTTTTTCTTACGGGGAAGGGAGAAACTAATGAAGGGGATGGCGTTCCTCGATGATGCGGCGGAACTTGGCCCGGTAGACGATCTCGAAGGTCTCTTCCCGGCCGGGGAACTGTTGCAGGGCAAAGCGTTTGAGTCCCTCTACCAGGGCCCAGGATTCTTCGCGATCCAGACGGCCCTGGCGCAGGACGGCGCAGGTCAGATCCACCAGCAGGCGGAGCCGCCTGATCTTCTTATTCTCCAGATGGATTTCCGCTTCCTGGCTCACGGCCATGGGAAGGCAATCGGATGCCTTACATTATTCCAGCATCTTTTTCAGGGGATTGATTACGCTGATCGGCACCGGGGGGGAGACCAGGTATAAATTCAACAAACGGACGTCAAATTTGATATTTTCGGCAGCCTGCTCCCAGGAAATGCCTTTGGCTTCCAGTTTTTCCTTCAGTTCCAACAGTTCGCTTTTTTCCATGACCTTACCTCCTGACTAAATTGTTCCTGCGGGTTTAATTCCGCAAGGATTGTTACCATATTCAGACCGACTTTTCAAGCCGGTATTTTCCCCTTTTCTCCGGCCACCGCCCTGGCCCCCTGCGGCCTTTTATAGCCGACCGGCCAGCGGGACAAGGCGTCCAGGTCCAGCTCGTCCCGGCAACCCCGCTCCAGATAGTGCTGACCCACCCAGGCGATCATGGCCGCGTTGTCGGTGCAGTAGCGCTGGGCCGGGATGTAAAGGCCCAGGCCTTCCTCCCGGGCCAGGTTCTGAAAACGTTCCCGGAGGTAGCCGTTGGCCACCACCCCCCCCGACAGGACCAGACGCTCCAGGTCATGGGCCTGCAGGGCGAGTTTGACTTTCCGGATCAGCATGTCCACCACGGCCTCCTGGAACGAGGCGGCGATATCGGCCAGCGGCAGGTCTCCGATGTCGGGGCCTTTTCCGGATCGCCCTTTGACATAATTGACCACGGCGGTTTTGATCCCGCTGAAGCTGAAATCGAGGGTATCCCGGGAGGGGATGGACCGGGGAAAAGGGATGCGCGGCAATCCCTCCCGGGCCAGGGTTTCAATGATCCCGCCGCCGGGGTAGCCCAACTGCAGCAGTTTGGCCACCTTGTCGAAGGCCTCGCCGGCGGCGTCGTCCCGGGTCTGCCCCAGGAGTTCGTAGGACCCGATTTCCCGCACCAGGTACAGACTGGTATGTCCCCCGGAAACCGTCAAAGAGAGAAAGGGAAAGGGCACGGTCTGCTCCAGAAAGATGGAACAGATATGCCCCTCCAGGTGATTGACCCCGACCAAAGGGATCCGCCGCGCGGCGCTGACGGCCTTGGCAAAGCTCAGGCCGATGAGCAGGGCACCCACCAGACCCGGGCCGCGCGTTACGGCCAGGCCCTCCAAATCCGCAAAGCCGATGCCGGCGCGCTGCAGGGCCTCCTCGACCACGGGGACGATCTTGGTCAGATGATTGCGGGAGGCCAGTTCCGGAACCACCCCGCCGTAGGGGCCGTGGACCGCCACCTGGGAGTAAACAATGTCGGACAAAAGTTCCCGGCCGTCGCGCAGCACCGCGGCGGCGGTCTCATCACAGGAGGTTTCGATAGCGAGGATCAGCATGAAAGAGGGAATTTTCGATTGCGGAAT
>JALOOY010000187.1 GCA_025454185.1 Thermodesulfobacteriota bacterium | reverse complement strand
GGCGATGATCATGGGGATGGAGGTGTAAACGCCCTGGCCCATCTCCGACTGGCCGACGGTGATGGTTATCAAATCGTCGGGGGTGATGCCGATCCAGGCGTTCAGGATCACGTCAGGGGGGTCGGCTTTTTTAATTTCCTTGGCACTGAGGATCCGGAGGCCCTCGGGCGTGGAGGCCAGGAAGAGCGTCAAGCCGGAACCGGCCAGGATGCCCTTCACGAAAGTGCGTCGCGTGAGCGGCCTTTTCATGATTTCCGGCCCTCCTCTCTCAGGAAGCGGATGGAAGTCTGGAGGGCCGTCCTGATCCGCGGATAAGTGCCGCAGCGGCAGAGGACCTCGTCCATGGCCTGCTTTATTTTCTCTTCCCCGGGCTGCGGGTCTTCCCGGAGCAGGGCGGCGGCCTGCATCATCTGGCCGGGCTGGCAGTAGCCGCACTGGATGACCTGGTCCTGGAGCCAGGCCCGTTTTACGGGATGGTCGGCGGGGAGCCCTTCAATGGTGACAATGGTTTTGCCCTGGGCCTCCCGGACCGGTAATAAACAGGATTTTTCGGCCTGGCCGTCCACGTGCACGGTGCAGGACCCGCACTCTCCGACGCCGCAGCCGAATTTCGTCCCGGTCAACTGCAGGTGCTCCCGGATGACCCAGAGCAGGGGTGTATCCGGAGGCACGTCCACTTCGTACCCTTGGCCGTTGATGTTCAGGGAAATCATGAGGCCTCCTTTCCGTTTCGGCCCGCAGGGGCAGGCCTATTGACCGCCATCAAAAGGGAACAAAGTTGTTGGCCTGGAAATATTCGTCCTTCAGTTGGTCCAACTGCTGCTCGAAAGCCCGGTAGTGGTCCTCTTCCCAGGCGGCCAGTTCGTTGTAGAACTGCCGGGCCTTTTCGCTTTCGGCCTTACGGGCGCAGCCGCGGTAGAAGTTGACTGCGTCGAGTTCCAGCTTCATGCCGATGCTCAGGGCGCTTACTTCCAAATGGCTGTCCTTGACCCGCCGGCGGATCGCCTCGCTGAAAATGGGGTTGCCGGCGTGTTTTTCGTGGGCCAGGGCCAGGGGCGGGTAGAAATTATAGTTTCCCTTCTCCATGATCGCTTTGTACTGGGTGCGCAGGTAGTTGAAATGCCCCAGTTCCTCCGCGGCCATGCGGGCAAAGGTTTCCCGGCCCAGCGGATCCGAGGTGTTCTGGGCCGTGCTCTTGTAGAAGTTGTGGCCGAAGATTTCAGCCTCCATGGCGGTTTGCAGACCTTTTAGTATTTCTTCCTGGGATGTGGGCATAAAGGCTATCCTTGTTCCTTTCTGGGGGGATGATCTTTCTTTTTCAGAGTAATCCGGGAGACCATCGTGTGCTGGATGGCAAAATAGACGAATGGTCCCCGCAAAACCTACGTAAAGGCGATCAACCAGCCTGTTCCAGCTTCTCGTTAATCCACTGATTCAGGCTTTTGCCTTCTTTCAAGTTCACAGGGTCATTTTATGATGTCAGGTTGTCCCCAGCAATCTAAAAATGTAAAGCCCCTTTTTTTTCATGCTTTTGTGCCATCATGAAAACCGAATATTTGTAAGGGAGCATCCATGGAGACCATCAAATCGGTCGGCAGGAGCGGTCAGATATCACCAGGAAAAAAATACGCGGGTCAGACCGTGTTGATTGATCAAATCGACGCCGGCGTATGGATTATCAAGGTAGGCCGGTTTATTCCAGAAAATGAGCGGTGGCTTCACCAACCCGACGTCAGCCGGGACCTCGATGCCGCCGTCCAGTGGGCCGAGAAAAACCCGCCGGCAAAAAGGGACCTGAAAATCCTGGAAAGGGATGCCGAGGCGTCGCCTGCCGCGAAAGCAACCGGCTGCGGCTGCTTTCCCTGCACCCGGATCACGATTCCACGTACCGGGGGTAAAAAAGATTGAGTTATACGCAAATTTTATGTAAGCTGCGTATAACTTATTGTGTTCCAGGGAGGGGTGTGATCCTTGAACAGATTGCCGCTGGAAACCCAGACCCTATATGCCGAATTCGTGGAACAATTGACCGCACTCGAGGCCCAACGCGCCATCGGCCATTTGCCGGGTTGTTTCACGCTGAAAACTGTAAAAGGCATCGATTATTACTATTACCAGCATACGGATCCGGGAGGGGCCGTCCGCCAGATCTACATCGGTCGAAAAAGCGGCGATCTGGATCGACTGGTTCAAGCGCACCGTCTCCAAAGGGAATATTTTGCTTCTGATGTCGAACCTATCCAACGGCTTTGCGCCCAACTCCGAATAGGAGGGGCCCTCGTTACCGATTCCTCCGTGGGCCGGGTCCTGAAGGCCCTGGCCGACAGCGGTGTATTTCATCTGGATGGCGTGCTGCTGGGTACCCAGGCCTTTATAGTGCTGGGAAACCTCCTGGGATTCCAGTGGGAAAAAGCCGCTTTGCGGACCCAGGATATCGATTTGGGAGGTCGGGCGAACATGAGTCTGGGTCTTTGTGATGTCCAGGCCAACATTCCTAAAGCCCTGGAAGGGCTGCAAATGGGTTTTCTCCCGGTCCCCTCGATGAACCCGAGGGACCCGGTTACTTCCTTCAAGGTCCGGGGGCATTCCCTCCGCGTGGATCTGCTGACACCGGAGAAGAGATCTGCCCAAGACCGGCCGGTATATATTCGACGATTTCAGGCGGCCGCCCAGCCTTTACGCTTTCTGGACTACCTGATGGAAGGTCCGGTAAAGGGCGCGGTTGTGGATGGAGGGGGTATTCTGGTCAATGTTCCCCAGCCGGCCCGTTTCGCCCTCCACAAGCTGATTATCTCCAGAGAGCGGGAGGTCACAGCCCACAGCAAAGTTCAAAAGGACCTGTTTCAGGCCGCCCAACTGTTGGCCGTACTGCTGGAAGAGCGTCCGGGTGATTTGCGGTTGGCCTGGGAGGCAATTCAAAAGCTGGGCCCCGGCTGGGTCAAGCGAGTCCGGGAGGCACTCTCCAACACTTCCAGCCCCCATCGGGAAATATTCGACCGCACCAAAACCATGCTCAAGATATAGGAAAATGGCCTCCGGCCCCTGTTAAAAATCGTTAAATCATTCCCCAAGGAACAGCATGGATGTTTTCCCCCAGGGTTTTGACCTCGGGTCCATTATAGATGATTAGGCCGGCTCCCCAGTTCGGCAGCAGGTCTCTCAAGAAACGCAGGTTCTCCGCGTCCCGCATCCCGATTTTATCGGCATATTTTACTTCAACTGCTATCACTCGGTTCGCCGTCTCCAGGATGAAATCCACCTCTCTTTCCTTTCCCCCCTGTGTTCGAAAGTAAAACAATTCCCCACCCACGGTCCTGGCCAGGATCAGGAGATTCAGGAAGATCAACGATTCAAACCAAGGCCCTTTGAAGGATGGCGCTACCCCTTGGATTTTTCTATAACCGGCCAAGGCGCAGACCAAGCCGGGATCGATCCAATAAGCTTTGGGAGATTTGATGATTCTCTTGGAGATATTCCTGCTGTAGGGCATTAGTTTAACCAGCAGACCGCTTATTTCCAGCAGGTTGATGTACCGGCCGGTTGTCGGCTGGGAGAGGCCCGCGTCCCGAGCCAACTCGCTCTGCTTGAGGATTTGACCGTTTCTTAGGGCCAGCAGGCCCATGAGCCGCCGGAAATCCGGCAGGCTGCTGATCTGGCTGAGGTCCCGCAAATCCCGTTCCAGATAAGTTCGGATATATCCCTGCCACCAGGCGGCGACTTCATCTTCATCGGCCAGAAACGTAACCGGAGGGAGGAACCCTCGAAACAATGAAAACTCCGGTACGGGCTCCACAGGCCCGAGAGATTTGGGGAAAGCCGGACCGGGCAGCCGGGAAATCCAGTCGGTAAAGGCCTTTTCCTTTTCTTCTCCCAGGGAGAACGGGAAGAGGTCAAAGTAGACCGCCCGCCCGGCCAGGGTCTCTGAAACGGATTTCATGAGCAGGAGGTTCGCCGAACCGGAAAGAACCACCCGCCTGGTTCGATCCCGATCCACGGCTTGTTTTACCGCCAGGAGGAAATTAGGGCTCCGTTGAACCTCGTCGACGATTAATCTGTTGGATAAGGCGAGCAGCTCCTCCGGCCTTTTCTCGGCCAGGGACAGTAGGTCCAAATCATCCAGGTTGAGATATTGCCAGTCTTTGAATGGCGTTTCTTCCCGGAGCAGGGTGCTTTTCCCGGTTTGCCGAGCACCGGTTAATACCACCACCGGTGAAAAGCGAACTGCCTTCCGCAATTGGTCCGCCATCCACCTCTGCTTGTATCTCCAGGCCACAGGTCCCTCCTTATGGTACAAACATTCATATCATGATAGAAAATATATCATGTTTTGTAACTTTGGTCAAGAATTATCCTCCCAAAAGCAGGCCGTCCGGGCCTGCCGGGGATTCATGGCCGGCGGGAAGGAACAGGGCCAATGCCGGAGATGATGGGCGGGGGCTGATCCGGAGCCTGGGGGGATTGGTCGCGGGTCCTGTCTCTTCGAGAGGAGGGAGAGCGTAAGGCCTATGAAAAGCGGATCCTGGGGGTGGCGATTTCGTCCAGACCTTCCTGGGGGAAGCGGACCGCAAGCTGGCCCGGCAGATTCGCACCCGAAAGAAAGTGGAGTAGGCGGTATAGGGATCAATAAAATACTTGACAGCCTGGTCTGGTCTGGTCAGACTATTTAATTAGGAGGTGACAGAATTGCAGGTAACCAACATATCCCAGGCCAAGGCTCAATTATCCGCCCTGATTGAAAAAGTCCTGGCCGGCGAGGAGATCATCATCGGCAGGGCCGGCAAACCGGTGGCGAAGCTGATCCGCTATGAAAAAGGGCAGGCGGAACGACTGCCGGGCGCTTTAAAAGGAAAAATAAGGATCGCCGCCGACTTCGATGTCCTTCCAGAAGATATCGTTAGGGCTTTCGGGATGGGCCGGGAATGAATTTGCTGTTGGATACACACATTTTGTTGTGGTGGCTGGATGACAACCCGGAATTGCCTCCCGGGCTTAAAAGACATATCGCCAGCAGGGAGAATATGGTTTTTATCAGCGCGGCGGTAGTATGGGAAATCCGGATCAAGGAAGCACTGGGGAAGCT
>JALOOY010000186.1 GCA_025454185.1 Thermodesulfobacteriota bacterium | reverse complement strand
AGGATCAGGACCAGGAGGTAGCCCGTGGAATTGGCGCCGCCCATCTGAAACACCAGCAGGATGGTGGTGGCCACGATGGTGGCCGCCGCCGGAATCGGCCGGCCCATGAAATAATTCGGGTCGATCACCCCCACCTGGACGTTGAAGCGGGCCAGCCGCAGGGCCCCGCAGACCACGGAGAGGAAAGCCGCCATCCAGCCGAAACGGTTGAAAGGCCGCAGGGCCCAAAGAAAAACCACGATGCCCGGGGCCAGGCCGAAGGCGATCAGGTCCGAAAGGGAATCGAACTGAACCCCGAAGGCGCTGGTGGTCTGGGTCATGCGGGCGATCCGCCCGTCCAGACCGTCCAGGACGGCGGCCAGGAGGATGGAGATGGCCGCCCGGTAGAAATCACCCTGGATGGCGGCGATGATGGCGTAGAACCCGCAGAAGAGACTGGCCGTAGTCACCAGGTTCGGGAGCAGGTACACGCCCCGCCTTCTTTCCTGGCGCCGCTTGAATTTTCGGTTTCTGATTTTCATGTCCAATATCCCATGACGGACAAACCCGCTTTGACCCGGTCGCCGCGCCGGACCGTGAGCCGCGCCCCGGCCGGCAGGTAGAGGTCCACCCGGGACCCGAATTGAATCAGTCCGAAACGGGTCCCGGCCGCCAGACGGTCACCCACCTTGACCCAGCAGACGATCCGCCGGGCGATCAGCCCGGCGATCTGGACCACCGTAATCTCCCGGCCGCCCTCCCCTTCCAGGCGCAGGGCGTTCTGCTCGTTCTGCCCGGAGGCCCTGTCCTGATGGGCGGCAAAAAAACGACCGGGACTGTAGCGAAGGTCCCGCACGGTCCCGGCCGCCGGCAGACGGTTCACATGGCAGTTGAAGACCGACATGAAGATGCTGATCTTCGTCCCCGCCTCGCCTCCGTTCCCGCCCGGACTTCCGGGCTCGACCAGCAGCACCCGGCCGTCGGCCGGAGAGAGGATGGCGTTTTTATCGGCCGGTATCCGCCGTTCGGGGTCACGAAAAAAGGCGGCCACGAAACCGGTCAGGGCCAGGACCAGGATGAACCCAGTCCGGCTCCCCCAGGCCCCCAGGATCACGGCCAGGGCCAGGCCGGCGGCCATGTAGGGGAACCCCTGCCGGGCGATCGGAAGACCCATGCGAAAAAATTATTTTTTCAGCCAGCTCATCATGCCGCGCAGCTTTTGCCCCACGGCTTCGATGGGATGCTGCGCCTCCAGACGCCGGCGGGCGTTGAACACGGGCCGGTTGGCCTGGTTTTCCAGGATCCATTCCCGGGCGAATTCCCCGCCCTGGATTTCCTCCAGGATCTTTTTCATCTCCTGCCGCGTCTCGGCCGTGATGATCCGCCGGCCCCGGGTCAGGTCCCCGTATTCCGCCGTGTCGCTGACGGAATAGCGCATGCGGCTGATCCCCCCCTCGTACAGGAGGTCCACGATGAGCTTCAACTCGTGCAGGCATTCAAAATAGGCGATCTCCGGCTGGTAGCCCGCCTCCACCAGGGTATCGAAGCCGGCCTTGACCAGCTCGGTCACCCCGCCGCAGAGGACGGCCTGCTCGCCGAAGAGATCTGTCTCCGTCTCTTCCTGGAAGCTGGTGGCGATCACCCCGGCCCGGGTGGCCCCGATCCCCTTGGCGTAGGCCAGGCCCGTCTGCAGGGCCTTCCCGGAAGGATCCTGGTAAATGGCCACCAGGGAAGGTACCCCGGCCCCTTTTTCGTATTCGCGGCGAACCAGATGCCCCGGGCCTTTGGGGGCGATCATGATCACGTCCACTTCCGGCGGGGGCTGGATCTGGCCGTAATGGATGTTGAAGCCGTGGGAGAAGACCAGCGTCTTCCCTTTCCCGAGGTTCTTCTTGACCTGGTTTTCAAAGAGCCAGGCCTGGACATGATCCTGGGCCAGGATCTGGATCACCTGGGCCTGGGCCGAGGCTTCGTCCGCCGTTAGCGGCGTAAAGCCGTGCTCCTGGGCCAGACGATAGTTCTCGGTGCCGTTCAGTTCGGCCACCAGCACATCCAGGCCCGAATCCCGCAGGTTCAGGGCCTGGGCGTGGCCCTGGCTGCCGTAGCCGATGATGGCCACCTTGATCCCTTTTAAAACGTTGAGATCCGCGTCCTGATCGTAATAAATCTGCATCATTACCTCCTAAAACAATCGAATATTAAAAAAATAGAAAAATGCCTTAAGCTAAATTCGAAACTCGAAGCACGAAATTCGAAACAAATTCAAAAATTCAAAATTCAAATGACCGAAACACAACCCCCTCCCTTGACGGGAGGGGGTTGGGGGGTGGGTGAATCCCGAGTCAGGCCGGATTACCAATGACCTCCCGTTTCGAATTTCGGATTTTGCTCATTCGAATTTGTTTCGGATTTCGAATTTCGGATTTCGAGTTTAACTTCTAAAAAGCTATTCTTTTACCCCTTCCCTTTTAAGGGGTCCTTCCTTCTTGCTCCGCCCCAAGGCGATGGCGCCGGTGCGGGCGATCTCTTTGATGCCCAGGTGGCTGAGCAGGGTCAGCAGGGCTTCGATCTTGCCCGCGGTGCCGGTGACCTCGATGGTGTAGTCCTGGAGGCTCACGTCCACCACCTTGCAGCGGAAGATGTCCACGGTGCGCAGGATCTCGGCCCGGGTGCTGGCCTCGGCCCGCACCTTGATCAGGGCCATCTCCCGTTCGACGAACTCGGTGCCGGTAAAGTCGATGACCTTGATGACATTGATCAGTTTGTTGAGCTGCTTGGTGATCTGTTCCACGATCTGTTCACTGCCGCGGGTCACCAGGGTGATGCGGGACACCTGGGGGTCCATGGTTTCGGCCACACAGAGGCTTTCGATATTGAAGCCCCGGCCGCTGAACAGGCCGGTCACCCGGGACAGGACCCCGGGTTCGTTGTCCACCAGCACGGAAAGGGTATGTTTTTGATTGAGATTGTTTTCCATGGTCATTATGACACCAGCAGCATTTCCGTCATGGCCGCCCCGGCCGGGACCATGGGCGAGACGCATTCTTCGGCGCAGACCACGAAGTCCATGATCACCGTACGGGGGATGGACAGGGCCTTCTTGATGACCGGGACCACTTCTTCGGGTCGGGAGGCCCGCAGGCCCACAGCGCCGTAAGCCTCGGCCAGTTTTACGAAATCCGGGTTCCCGGACAGGGCCGTCTGGGCGTAGCGTTTGCCGTAAAAAAGCTCCTGCACCTGGCGCACCATGCCCAGGTAACCGTTGTTCAGGATGGCAATCTTGACCGGCACGTTGTTGGCCACGGCCGTGGCCATCTCCTGGATGTTCATCTGAATGCTGCCGTCACCGGCGATGTCGATGACCATCCGCTCCGGGCAGGCGATCTGGGCCCCAATGGCCGCCGGAAACCCGTAGCCCATGACCCCCAATCCGCCGGAGGTGATAAAGGAATGGGGCCGGTCGAACTTGTAAAACTGGGCGGCCCACATCTGGTTCTGGCCCACCTCGGTGGTGATGATGGCCTGCCCCCTGGTCACCTCGTAGATTTTTTCCACCACGAACTGCGGCTTGATCTCCTCCCCCTCCTGCCGGTAGGTCAGCGGATGGGAGGTCTGCCACTCGCGGATTGTTTCCAACCAGGGCTGGCGCATTTTGGACCAGTCCTGGGCGGCCCACTGCTGGATCCGCTGGTTGAGCTTGGTCAGGGCGTCCTTGCAGTCGCCCACGATGGGGACTTCCACGTTTACGCTCTTGCGGATGGAGGTGGGATCGATGTCGATGTGGATGATGCGCGCCTCCGGTGCGAACCGTTCCACGTTGCCCGTTACCCGGTCGTCAAAACGGGCCCCCACGGCGATCAGCACATCACAATGCCCTACGGCCATATTGGCCCAGTAGGTGCCGTGCATGCCGAGCATCCCCAGGGAAAGGGGATGGGTGCCGGGAAAGCAGCCCAGCCCCATCAGGGTCGACGTGACCGGGATGGACAGGGCCTCGGCCAGGGTCCTGATCTCCGGCGAACAGCGGGAAGCGAGGGCCCCGCCGCCGGCATAGATCACCGGCTTCCTGGCCTTTTGCAGCAGGGCCGCGGCCTTCTCGATCTGCCCCGGGTGGGCGTTGTAGGTGGGGCGGTAACTCTTGAGTTCGACCTTTTTCGGGTATTTAAACTCGGTCTGGGCCTTGAGCACGTCCTTGGGCAGGTCCACCAGGATCGGTCCCGGACGCCCGGAACGGGCCAGGTAAAAGGCCTCTTTGATGACCCGGGCCAGGTCTTCCACCCGTTTGACCAGGTAATTGTGCTTGGTGCAGGGCCGGGTGATGCCCACGATGTCCACTTCCTGAAAGGCGTCGTTGCCGATGAGCTCCGTGGGCACCTGGCCGGTAAAGACCACGATCGGTATGGAGTCCATGTACGCGGAGGCGATGCCGGTAACCGTGTTGGTGGCCCCCGGACCGGAGGTCACCAGGCAGACGCCCACCTGGCCCGAGGCTCGGGCGTAGCCGTCGGCCATATGGACGGCGCCCTGTTCATGCCGGACCAGGACGTGCCGCACCGGCCTCTTCTCCAGGCAGTCATAAATATCGGTGATCACCGCCCCGGGGTAACCGAAGACGAATTTCACCCCCTCCTGGATCAGGCTTTCCACCACGATTTCAGCGCCGCTCAATTTCAAGGAAGTGCTTCCTTTTCCCGGTGCGCGGCCAGGATCTGCTCGATACGGTCCCTCCCGGCCAGCTTTAATTTCTGGATTCGTTTCCGTTCCACCTGTTCCTGATCGCTGAGGTAGACCCGCTTATTGAACTCGTCCAGCCGGGTCTCGTAGGCCCGGTGTTCGCCCATGAGTTTACGCAATTCGTCGTTTCCCGGTTCGGCCAGGATTCGGATGACCAGTTCCTCGTCTCGTTTTTCCATAACCAAACTCCCCAAATTTTTAATGAATTAATATATTTGATGTACCTTTTTTTGTCAAATGTAAAGAAGAGAGGACAAATGCGCCTGATTGGAATTGGATGTAGTATCCTTACCAACCAGGAATTACGTTTTTCTTGACTTTTACCATATTTCCTGATTTTATATACAAATTATAAGTAGTTTTCCCTCCGGACCTTAA
>JALOOY010000185.1 GCA_025454185.1 Thermodesulfobacteriota bacterium | reverse complement strand
AGGTGGGGTATAATATCCATTGAATTCCGCCCTGTTTTTTACCCTCCGGGAAAGCCGTATGAGGCCTTCCCGCCGCAGGCGGTCCCGCCAACGGCGGGATCCAGGGCTCGCGGTAGGCCTATACAGCTTCGCCCTGGACGCCTCGGATCTGAGGCCTCCTCGGCTTTTGCAACATCCAGGTTTATAATCCCTTGCTCCACCCCAAAAGCTCCGGCCACCGGGGCTTTTTTTTAATTGCCCGGAAGGCTTTAAAAATTTAAAGTGCCTAAAAAATAATTGCAGAGGTAAAACCGAATGCGCTGCCAGACCCTGTCGAGGAAGACATCCCGGATCGTCTTACAGACCGCCCTAACCGAGGCGGCAACTTCACCGGCGAAAGCAATCCCGGGCCAGCCGGCCCAGGGCAACGTCATCGTCCTCATGACCGACGGAACCGGCGCGGCCCATACCACCATCACCCGTTGGTACAAGGGCGGCCCCCTGGCCCTGGACCGCATGTATTATTCCCTGGTACGGACCCACAGTGCGGAGTCACTGATCACCGATTCGGCCCCGGCCGCCACGGCCTTCGCCACCGGCTATAAATCCAATGACCAATACGTGGGGATCTACCCCGCGGAGATCACCCTCCCCGGGCTGCCGCCCCTCAAGGAGGACTGGAAATATCGACCTTTGGCTACCGTCCTCGAGGCGGCCAAGGCCGCCGGAAAGTCGGTGGGCCTAGTGGCCACTTCCAACATCCAGCACGCCAGCCCGGCCGCCTATTCGGCCCACGTGCCGGACCGCGGCGACTTCAATGAAATCGCCCTGCCGGCCGGCCGGGGCGGCCAAAGAAAAGACGGGGAGGATCTGATCCGGGTCCTTCAGGACAGGGGCTATACCTTCATCGAAACCCGCGATCAACTGCTGAACCTGCCGCGGCAGACGCGGCGGGTCTGGGGACTGTTCGCCGAAGACGATCTGGCCTACGATTTCGACCGCCCTCACCTGGCCCCGACCCAGCCCTCGCTGGCCGAGATGACCCAAAAGGCCATAGAAATTCTGTCCCGGAACCCGAAAGGTTTTTTTCTCTTCGTGGAGGCGAGTAAGGTGGACTGGGCCTCCCACGGCAACGATCCCATCGGGGTGATCAGCGACCTTCTGGCCTTCGACGGGGCCGTGGCCTCCGCCCTGGATTTCGCCAAGACCTGTCCCCGGACCCTGGTCCTGGCCTTTTCCGACCACGGCAACGGCGGCATGTCCCTGGGCAACCGGAAGACCGACAAATCCTACAGCAAGCTCCCGCTGGCGGCCTTGGTGAATCCGCTGAAGAAGGCGAAGCTGACCGGCGAGGGGGTCGAAATCAAACTGGGCGACGACCTTTCCGAAGCCAATATCCGTTCCGTCCTGGCCGAATTTTACGGGATAGACGATTTGACCGCGGAGGAAGTGGCCGCCGTCCAGAAGCGAAAGAAACGTTTCCTCAATGACCAGATCGGCCCCATGCTCAGCCGTCGCTCGGCCATCGGCTGGACCACCCACGGCCATGGCGGGGAAGATCTTACCGTGTATTACTACGGTTTGAATAGGCCCCTGCCCCTATTGGACAATACCGACCTGGCCAAGCTTTGCGCCCGGCACCTGGGTCTGGACCTGGAACGCTCCCGCCGCGATCTCTTCCTGGCTGCCGACGAGGCTTTTCCGGCCCTGGGCGCCACCGTGGCCATCGACGACAGCGATCCGGCCAACCGCGTCCTGGTGGTGACCAAGGGTCCCAAGACCGCCCGGTTGCCCTTCAGTAAGAACGTCCTCCTGATCGGCGACCGGGAATACCGCCTGCAGGGCCTGACCGTGCCTGCCGACCGGGCCTACGGCGGGCGGGGCCGTGTCTATGTGCCCCGGCAGGCCGTGGAAATATTCCGGCATTTAGTTCGAAAATAAGAGGTGAACGTCCAATAGCCAACGTCGAACCGCCAACATCGAATTTCAAAAGGTAGCACAGCCTCGCGCAACGCGGGGCTGTGCCATCAGGACCATTATTCATGATGGGTGGGTGCCCGCCGCCGGCCTTTCTTCTTTTCCTTCATTCCCTCCATGAACCGGCCCTTGGATGATTTCAAAGACGTCCACCGGAAAAACCCCGGCGGAAAAGGTGATTGGGACAAATCCCGGATAATCCGATCGATATCTCGGTCGGTTTCCTTTCCATCCTTCACGCGCATCGTTTGCGGGCAATGGCGGCAGGTTTCGTAATCCGGGTCGCGCAGCGACTTTTCCTGACGTTTCAGGCAGACACATATCTTCATCGTAGCCTTCAGTCTTTTGCAGAACATAGTTGCCTCGTTGGTCAAAGAATAAACTTCGAAGGGACCTTATCCTCTGGACGTTACGATATTATGAAGGAAAGGTTTTTTTAGGGTTTCTTTTATTTTCTCCTCCCCGCGACCTGGCGAACCTGTAAAAGGACCCGGCGTACGTCAAGGGTAATAATGCTTTCTTAACCCAATTGTCATCTACACCCATCCTTCCGCCCGGACCTTTTTCCAAACGCTTTAAACGCCTGTAAAAATCGCCGCAGCCCCGCCACGCCTCCTTTTCATTACCGGTAACCGAATTTTTATTGGCCGGTCATTATGACGCTACATTCATCGTCTACGGTAAGGCCAACCTTCCGGATCACCCGGTGGTCCGACTTTTCCAGTCAGATCCATACGCAACCGGAACAATAAAAAAAGCAGACGCGGCAAAGGAGGTGGTGCCTTTAGAGGAAACGGCAACCTGGGCAGAATTACCTGACCCAGGTCATCATTCATTCATCACGTTTGACCCTGCAGGAAAAATTCATTCTGAGATTATTGCGAGGAGGAAAAAATGAAAAAAAGCAAACAGTTCTGGAAAGCGGCCGCGGCCGGGAGCCTGGCCCTGATGCTGGCCTTGCCCACCCTGTCGACCGGTGAATCCTTTGGCTTGAGAAGCAAGGTTGGGCCGGGCGCCACCCGGGCCCAGGAGCGCCCGCTGAAAGGCCAATGGCTCTCCGGTGATTTTCATCAGCACACCTACTACACCGACGGCAGCACCACCTTCAATTTCGTCATGGAAAAGAGCAACGAGTACGGCCTGGACTGGTGGGCCAACTCCGAGCACGGCGGCGAGCGCAACCGGGACGGAAACGGAATGTTCTGGGACGATCCCACCATTTATTCGTCTAACCCTATTGAGGGCGCCTATGAATCGAGCGGCGGCCACCAGGAAATGTGGCGCTGGCAGAGCCTTAGGGATTTCGTATTCCCCGACGTCCAGGCGGCGCGCGCCCTCTATCCCGACCGCCGGATCTTCTCCGGTCTGGAATGGAACGTCCCCGGCCATGAGCATTGCAGTACCGCTATTGTGGCCCAGGATGCCGGCGCCCTCAGCGCCTTTGAATACCTGTTCGACAACTCCGATGACGACTTCAGCCGGGAGGGCGAAACGACCCCCTACGGCGTGCTGTCCAAACAAAACGGCAAAGCGACTTTCGTCCAGGGAGCCACGGGGGTCAGCACTACCAACAAGTCTTATCCTGAGCGCCATGCCGATTCCGTCCGGGGCTGCGCCTGGATGCAGAAGCAGTACGCGGACCGCCTGATCGACAACGGCTGGATCATCTTCGCCCACATCGAGCGGGACGGGGCCTGGACCGCGGCCGCCGGCGGCGGATACAACGTGGAGCACTTCCGGGATTTCAACAACGCCGCCCCCGATATCTGCTTCGGCTTCGAGGGCGCCCCGGGACACCAGGTCAACAACGATCGCGGCTTCGGCAATACGATCGCTCCTTGTGTGGACGGCGTTTGCACTTCCGATGACTTCGGCGGGACCTACGGCGGCGTGGGCTACTACACCGCCAAGGTCGGCGGTCTCTGGGACGCCCTGCTCGGCGAAGGCCGGCGCTGGTTCAACTTTGCCAGCTCCGACTACCATCGGCACTACACTGCCGGCGGCGACGACTTCTATCCCGGGGAATATCAGAAAACCTGGGTCTACGCCGTGGACGCCAATCGCGACCGGGAGTACGACCTGAACGAAATAGCCGATGGCCTGCGGTCCGGAAATGCCTATTTCGTTCACGGCGACCTCATCGACCACCTGGAGTTCGAGGCCCAGGACGATAGCCGGAAGGCCGTCATGGGCGAGGAACTTCGGTCGAACCGGGGCCAACTGCGCCGCGGACGGGACTTACATCACCTCCTGTGCGGCGCCGCTGGTGGATCACATCGATCTGATCGCCGGGGAGATCACCGGCAAGATTGATCCCGCTGATCCCGGCTACACCGACGCCACCAACCCGACCGCTAAGGTCATCGCCAGTTTCAGTCGGCCGGACTTCACAGTCGACAGAGACGGCTATCACACCATCGTCTATCATATAAAAAACGTGTCGAAGAACACTTACTTCCGCCTGCGCGGCACCAACCTGGCCTGCAACACGCCCTATGAAACCGGCCCGGCCAAATTGCTGCCTGCCGCGGATTACTGCACCCCCTTGGCCGATGCGCTGGTCACTCAGAACCTGGGTATTGACGGCGCCCAGGAGGCCTGGGATGACCTTTGGTTCTATTCCAACCCGATTTTCGTGTATGTAAAATAAGTTCCAACCCGGTTCAGAAGGTGTGACCGGCCGGGAGGGGGTCTGGCAGCAGCCCCCCTCCCGAAATCAATCCTTTGACCAAGTTGACCAGTCTTCTATTCAGCAGCCTGCAGACGGCAATTTTTTTCCGCATATGCCCAAAAACACCCTGCTCTATTTTATTCTCTTTGCTTCCGGCTTCGCCGGCCTGGGCTACGAACTGGTCTGGACCCGCATGCTGGCCGTCGGACTGGGGCACGAAATTTCGGCGGCCCTGGCCGTGGTGGCGGCCTTTTTCTGCGGCCTGGCCCTGGGGGCCTGGGCCCTGGATCGGGGCCGGGCTGCGACCGCCCGCCCGGGTTGGCTGTACACCGTTCTGGAGTCCGTAATCGGCTTGTGGGCCGCGGCCCTGATTTTTCTCATCCCCCGGACCAATCGCCTTTTGGCTGTCATCATGGGCCCCGAACCAAATCCGGACTGGCAGTGGCTGACCGCCTTTTTGTTCCCTTTCTTGTTGTTCTTGCCGGCCACCTTCGCCATGGGCGGCACCCTGCCGGTCATGCACCGCTTTTTGAAAGCCGCCGGCGCAAAAGGAAGGGTCATCGGCGGTCTTTACGCCGTCAACACCTTCGGCGCCGTCTTGGGTACCCTCTTGACGGTTCTGTTCCTGATCCCCCGGTTCGGGTACACCTTTACCCTGTCGATCCTGGCCGCCGTCAACTTGTACTGCGCCTTGGGAGCAGCCCTTTTAAATCGGCCGAAAGCAGAAACGACGACGGTTTTACATCCCCAACCGGTTATGATCGGAAATCTTTCCACGCCAAAGCTGACCTTGCTGCTCTTCGCCACCGGACTCTTGGGCATCGGCTACGAGGTGCTGGTCGTGCGCCTCATCAGCCAGGTGCTGGAAAATACGGTCTACAGTTTTGCCGCCGTGCTGGCGGTCTATCTCCTGGGGACAGCCGGCGGGGCCGCCCTGTACCAGCGCCGGGCCGCGCGCCGCCCGCTCACCGATCCCCTCCCCGGATTGCTGTCTACCCTGGCCGGCCTGTGTCTGGCCGGCGTCCTTCTGCTCTGGCATTCCGCAGGGATCTTCCAAACGCTGCGCGGTTTTTTCCCACGCGGAATAGTCCCCGCGCTGTTGGGCGAAATCGTCCTTTCCGCCGGCGTGCTGGTTCCACCCACGCTGATCATGGGGGCCGCCTTCAGCCACCTGGCCCAAAAGGCCGAGGACGGACGGATCGGCTTTGGGAAGGCCCTGGGAATAAACACGCTGGGCGCTTCCCTGGCCCCCCTCCTCTTCGGAGTGTTTTTACTGCCCCGGGGCGGTTCAAAAACAGCCCTGATGGTCGTTTCTTTAGGCTACCTGGCCCTGGTCCCCCTGACCGGGCGCCGGTTTTACATACCCGCCTTGATCCCCTTCCTGGCCGGCCTCTCTCTGGTTTTTTACCCGGGTCCGCTACAACTCGTGACCCTCGACCCGGGGGAACAAATCATTGCCCACCGGGAAGGGGTCATGGCGGCCGCAACCGTAGTCCGGGACGACCGCGGGGAAACCCATCTCAAAGTGCCGCGAACGCCTCGGTGTTTTCCGACCGCCGACAGGGGCATATCCCTTTATTGCTCCATCCCCATCCGGAGCGGGCACTTTTCCTGGGTCTGGGCGCCGGGTCCACCCTGGCCGCGGCCTACGACTATCCGGGATTGCAGGCCGAAGGGGTCGAACTCCTGCCGGAAGTGGTTGACCTGCTGCCCCATTTTAAAACGGCCAACGGAAACCCTCACGGAAAATCTTCGATCCGGTTGATCAAAGCCGACGCCCGCCGCTACGTGCAGGCCAAGCCCGGCCCCTACGATGTCATCGTGGCCGACCTCTTTCATCCGGCCCGGGACGGCGCCGGTTCCCTCTATACGCTGGAGCACTTCCGGGCCCTCCGGGCCTTGCTCCGCCCCGGCGGGATTTTTTGTCAATGGCTGCCCCTGTATCAACTGGACCTGGACACCCTGCGCCTCATTACCCGGACCTTTCTGGCGGCTTTTCCGGAAGGCCAGGCTTTTTTAGCTCACTACAGTTTGAAGGCCCCCATCGTGGGGCTGGTGGGCCGGTCGGGGCCGGTCGGCTACCCGCCGGATTGGTTCCAGGAACGGTTGCGGGACCCGGAACTCGGCGCGGCCCTGCGCCGGGTACGCCTTTACGACGAATTCAGCCTCCTGGGCACCTATCTGGCCGGGGCCGGGGAACTCCGGGCCTTTGCCGGCCCGGGTCCGCTGAACACTGACGATTACCCGCTGGTGACCTTCCGGGCCCCGGAGTTCGTTTACGGAACTCCCGAACCGGCCGACCGGCGATTGTTCCATCTGGTGCGATCCTTCCACCCCCAACCAGCGGACCTGTTAACCCCTCCGCCCGATGCGGCGCAGCGGGACCGGCACCGGCGACTCGCCGAATACTGGACGGCCAGAAACCGGTTTATCGAAACAGGTCTCGGAGTCAAAGAAACCCAAGACCTGCGGTCTCTGCTGGCCCAGGTCCGGGAACCGCTGCTCGACATCGTCCGCCTCAGCCGGGATTTCGAGGCGGCCTACAATCCGCTCCTCGTCCTGGCCCAGGGGCTTTACCGGATCGACCCGCCGGAGGGCGACCGCCTGCTGCGGGAACTGGAAAGAGCCAACCCCTATCGCCAAGAAGCGCACCGGCTGCGGCAGCGGCTGTCCTTTTTCGTTCCGGGAGTGAGACGGTCAGGCGGCTAAGGGAAGGGCTGCCAGGATGGAACCATTGGAAGAGGGACCCGGGAAATAGAATCCGGTTTTAGGTCGACCGGTTTATGGCTCCCCGGGGGGTCTTCCCGGCCAAAGCCTCCAGGATGTTTGCCCCCGCCTCCATTTCGATCGCCCGCCGCACGTCCCTGACGGCCGAACCGAGGTGGGGCGTAAAAACCGTTCGGTCGGTCATGGACAACAATTGCGGATCGACCGCTCCAGGGCGGTCCGGCAAGGCCCAGTCCTCCATTTCGAAGACGTCGGCGGCATATCCTCCCAGACGGCCGCCAGCGAGGGCTGCGGCCACGGCCTGTTCATCGACCACCGACCCGCGCCCGGCGTTCACCAGAAAGCTGCCGGGTTTCAGAAGGGCCAGGGTCCGGGTGTTCAACATATGTTTGGTTTGGTCAGTGAGCGGGACCAGTGGAATTACGAAATCGCTTTCCCGAAGCAGGTCCTCCAGCGAGGTGTAATGGGCCACGGGTCCTGAGAACACCTCCGTGGGCACCGGCTGGATATCGGTACACAGGATTTTCATGTCAAAAGCCGCCAAGCGCCGGGCCAAGGCCCGCCCCACGTCGCCCAGGCCGATGATCCCCGCCGTGCCCTTTTCCAGACCCAGGCCGTAGAACCGGGGCCGCCAGCCGGCGAAGCGACCCTCCCGAATCGATCGGTCAGCCGGCAAAATTTTGCGGGCCAGGGCGATCATCAGTCCCACCACCAGCTCGGCGGTGGGAACCGTGAGCAGGTCCGGGACGATGGTAAACCATATGCCCCGGCGACTGCAGGCCTCCACATCGAAATTATCGTAACCTTTCAGGGCGGCCCCGATCACCTTGAGGTGGGGACAATGCCGCAGGAATTCTTCGTCAATCCGGTCAGGCATGAAGACCATCAGGGCTTCGGCCTCGGAGGCCCGAAGGAGCAATTCCGCGGCCGGCAGCGGTTCGGGTTTCTCATTCGACCAAACCCGGAAATGTCCGCCCAGAAAATCAAGGACTTCCTGGTGGACCCGCTGAGTAATGACGACCAGGGGCCGATCAAGATTGGATTTCATTTAAATCGCCTGCGCAACCTGGCGCCGGAACCGTCCACCATAGTGACCATGGCCAGGATGACCAGGAGTATGGCCGAAACCTCCCGATACTGCATGATGCGCAGGGAGGCCATGAGCTCAAAACCAATCCCGCCGGCCCCGACCATGCCCATGACCGTGGAGGCCCGGAAATTGTATTCCCAGCGGTAGACCATCACATCGGCGAGCTGTGGCAGGACCTGGGGCAGGATGCCGTGCAGGATGACCTGGGCCCGCGTGGCCCCCGTGGCCTTCACCGCTTCCACCGGCGCCGGGTCCACATGCTCAATGGCCTCGGCGAAAAACTTGCCGACCATGCCGATGGAATGCAGCCCCAGGGCCAGAACGCCTGGCAGGGAACCGAACCCCACCGCCGCCACAAAAATGATGCCCATGATCAGTTCGGGAACGGAGCGGAGCAGATTAAGGGACCCGCGGGCGACCTGGTAAAGTACTGGATGGGGCGAGGTGTTGCGGGCGCCCAGGAGGGCCAAAGGAATGGAAAAAAGGACGGCCACGACCGTACCGGCAACGCTCATGGTCAGGGTGTCCAGGACCGGTTTGATCCAGGAGCCGGCCTGATGAAAATCGGGGGGTAGCATTTCCCCGGCCAGATGGGCGATACTGGGCAGACCTTCATAGAGCCGTTTTCCCTCGAAAAGGCCGGCATACCAGCAGGAGACGGCAATGCCCCCGAGGATCAGGCTGTAGCGACCTGCCGACCGGCGCCAGGCGGCCAGCTCCCGCTCGATCAGCGGTCCATAGGATGGGGTATCGGCCGCGGGCATGGGGCCGCCTACATCCTGGCCAGGTCGAGATTAAGGATCCTGGCGAGGTCCCGGATCACGTCGTAATCCTGGTCCTGGATGGGGGCGAAACCGTCGGCCTTCAGGGGCTTCAGAATTTCCTTGTCCTTCAATCCCCAGAAGGCCTTCTTCACCCTTTCCTTGACGGCCGGAGCCAGATCGGCCCGCATGGCCCAGGGATATTCGGGATAAGGTTTGGATACGGAAATAACTTTCACGCTGTTTTTATTGATGGTCCCTTTCTCCACGAGGGATTCGAAAATGATCCTGCTGAGACCGCCGGCCTGGGCATGGCCGTTCTGGACGGCCAGGGCCACCGAGTCGTGGGAACCCAGGAAATGCTCCTTATAATCCTTTTTGCCCTCCAGACCTTTGGTTTTCAGAAGATATTTCGGAATGAGGTGACTGGAGGTGGAAGCCACATCCCCGTAAGCCATGTTCTTTCCTTTGATATCTTCCAGTGTTTGGATTCCGGCGGCAACGTTGCCGATGACAACCGCTTCATACGTGGTGCTGCCCCTGTGGACCCTGGCGGCAAAAGGCTCGATATGGCTTTTGGATTTGGCCAATACGATTACTTTTAAGTCAAAAAACCTTCAGCTTTGGCAATCCCCTTTTGACTTTCCTTTCTCAGGACAATATAATCCCCGCTTAACAATAAGAACGCGAAAGGCAGGATTCGTGATGTTTGACCGCTGGATAGCCGAAGTTAAAAAACAGGCCGACCCCGAGGGCCTGGGAATGGTTCTTATTCACAACGGCCTGGTGCGGGCCACATCCAAGGAGGGCCGGCCGGTGCGGGGGATGACGCTCTCCTACGACACCGAAAAACTCGAACGGGCCGTGGCGGAACATAGAAAGCGGGAAGGCATTACCGACATCCGGGTCTGGATCAACAGCGGAGAACTGCAGGTGGGAGACGACATCATGCGGCTTCTGGTGGCCGGACGATTCCGTACGGACGTGCTCCCGGTCTTCGAAAGCCTCTTGACGATGATCAAGCGGGAAATCGTCAGGGAGCAGGAGATCGAATAAAGACGGGGGCTCCCGGGCCCTATTTATAGTTCCACGTCCCGCTTGATATAGGTTTCGTAATCCTTTTTGACCGGCAAGTAGCGTTCGTTCATCAGCGGCGACGACATAATGAAGTCGGCGCTGGCCCGGTTGCAGGCGATGGGCACGTTGTACAGGACCGCAATCCGCAGCAGAGCCTTCACATCCACGTCATGGGGGTGGGGCTGCATGGGGTCCCAGAGAAAAATGACCATATCTATGCGGCCTTCCGTAATCAGGGCGCCCAACTGCTGGTCGCCCCCCAAAGGGCCCGACTTCAACTTCAGGATCTCGTAGTCGGCCTTTTCATCTCCCAGCTTTTTCAGGAGCGCCTCCTCGATCAACCTTCCCGTCGTGCCTGTACAGACCAGCCGGTGCCTCAGCAACGACTGATAATTGTACTCGAACCATTCGATCAGGTCTTTCTTACGATTGTCGTGGGCCACCAATGCGATGTGCTTGGTCTTTTCCATAGCTTTTCCTTCCCCGGCTGCTGATGATCGGCAGCGTAACCCCGAAATTTATAATATAACCGGCCCCTGTTACCGTTTCAGGTCAGATTGAGATCTTTTGGGTGCCGGAAGGAAGGATGGCTTGGAAGAAGCGGAGCCCTGCCCTACCCTTTCAACAGCGGCGCCTTGTCGGTCAGTTCCCAGGGCAGGCCGATGTCCATGCGCCCCACGTGGCCGTAGGCGGCCAGCTTGCGGTAAAAGCCGCCCTTGACCACGGCCGGCTGGTAGCGGAGGTTGAACTGCCTGATGATGCCGGCCAGGCGGAAATCAAAATGCTTCCTGATCAGAGCGGAAATTTCCTTGTCCGGAATGGTCCCGGTGCCGAAGGTCTCCACTTCGATGCTGGCCGGCCGGGGCAGGCCGATGGTGTAGGTGAGCTGCACCTCGCACTCCCGGGCCAGCCCGGCGGCCACCACGTTCTTGGCCGCATAGCGGGCCGCGTAAGCCCCGATACGG